>DBFXIC010000356.1:0-6802 GCA_048455095.1 Anaeromassilibacillus sp. | reverse complement strand
TCGCCATCGAGCTGGCGGACAAAAAGCTCGGGGAGAATCCCGGCCTTGGCAGCCAGGTGACGCTCGGCACACCCGTCATCCAGCAGGTGCGCGGCAAGCTGGTCTGGGCTGTCCCGCTGCAGCACTCCGGCTTTTTCAAATGGCTCAAGAATCTGGACGGCTCCGCGGGATATATCGTGGTGTCCGCCACGGATGTGAACGATGTCACGCTAGTGACGGATCACAAGATCAAATACCAGGAGGGCGCATACCTGCTGGACGACCTGGAGCGTCATACCCGTCTGTTTGGCGGCGCGCTGTTCCGCGGCATTACGGACAACTCTTTTGAGCTGGACGACGATGGCAAGCCGTATTGGGTCATCACGACGTACAGCAACCGCTGGCTGTTCGCCCTGCCGGAGGCAACCGGCATCCTGACCGTGGACGCGACTACGGGCGAAACCACGCGCTACACCATGGAGAACGTCCCGGCGTGGGTGGACCGCGTGCAGCCGGAGGACTTCATCATCGAGCAGATTCAGAACCAGGGCGAATACGTGCACGGTTTTCTCAACTTCTCAAACCAGGATAAGTTCCGTCCCAGCGCGGGGCATATCATTGTGTACAACGATGACAACTGCTATCTGTTCACAGGCCTGACCAGCGTGGGTTCGGATGAGTCCGCGATCGGCTTTATGATGGTGGACATGGTGACCAAGGAGTCGAAGATGTACCAGATGAGTGGTGCGACGGAAACAGCCGCCATGAGCAGCGCGCAGGGCAAGGTGCAGCAGTACGGCTATGCCGCCTCCTTCCCCATGATTATCAATCTCGACGGGCAGCCCACGTATTTTATGACACTCAAGGACAACGCGGGACTGATCAAGCAGTATGCGTTCGTCTCTGTGGCAACCTATACGAACGTGGGCACGGGAGAGACGATCAACGCCGCCCTGCGCAACTATCGCCAGACCCTGCGCGAGAACAACAGCGGCAAGGTGGACACCAGCACGGGCAACGAGACCGCCACGGGCACAGTGCTGCGCATCGCGAGTGAGTCCATCGGGGACACGATCACCTACCGCGTGATTTTGAAGGAGCAGCAAAACCGCATCTTCACCGTGCCCTACGACACCAGCGCGGAGCTCTCCCTGACGCAGCCGGGCGACCGTGTGACCATGGAATACCTGCCCGGGGATGCGGGTATTTGCCCTGCGACCTCGTTCGATAATCTGGAGTTTACGCAGAAGGACGCGCCGGGGAGCACCAACCCAAACGAGGGAGGGGACACTTCCTCCGGGGGTGGTTCGGAATCTGAGGGGTAAAATTTTTGCAACAGCTCCACCCTCTCTGGTTTGCCGGGACAGCATTTTAAAATTGGAACCAGCAAGGCCGCCGCTCTGTTTAAAACGAGCGGCGGCCTTTTCTTAGGTCAAAACATTGTAAACTCTCGTTAAAATAATCGAAAGACTTCCAACTGCAAATCTTCTATACTGAAAACAAGAAGTGCTCCGTCCAAAAGAGGAGGGTTCCACAGAAATAGAAATCATTGTGGAGAAGGCCCCCCTTCTCTGCGGAGGCGCTTTGCATAGGGACAATCATTTTTGATTGCAAGAAGACTGTTTGATAGCGTGGAAACCGGGATGGCGTTTGCTGTCCCGGTTTCCACGTTTGTTTTTATAGGGATAAAAAACGATTACTTTCTTTATTTCCTGGGTGTGAAGGTCCCCCGGCATCACGTGGAGGAAAACCTTCGCGCCCTTTGTTACCTATTTGTAACCATTCTAGTGAAAAATTCCAATGTGTGCGGTTGTGTTCCTTACGAAAGCACAAAAAGCGGCGGCAGCCCGCCGGAGGATCGGAGGAACGGTTATGAAACGGAGATTCCAAAAAGGCGCGGCGTTCGCGCTCAGCCTCGCGCTGGTGTGCGCTGTGCTTTTGTCCGCGTGCAGCGCGCAGAGCAGCCCTTCCAGCCCCATGAACTCCCTGTCGGCGGATACCGGCGAAATGGAGATGAAGGACGAGGCGCCCATGGAAATGTCGGAGGCCACAGAAGAGAGCGGAGGCGGTATAGGGAATTCGGGCGGTTCCCTCGGCGCGGCGGCCCGGCCGTCGGACGGGGAAAAGCTGATCGAAAACCTCTACTACCAGATTGAAACTCTGCAATTCGACGAATCCGTCAAAAAGGCGCAGAGCCTGTACCAGAGCCTCGGCGGCTATGTGCAGGAATCCAGCGTCGAAGGGCTTTCAGGGCGGGGCCTGCGCTCTGCACACTATGTGCTGCGCATCCCGCAGGAAAAATCCGCGGAGCTCAAGAACCGCACATCGGAGCTTGGCAACGTCCTGCGCACCGATTCCAGCGTGCAGAACGTGACCGACGAGTACTACGACATCGAGGCGCGGCTCAAGAGCCTGCGCGCGCAGGAGGAACGGCTGCTTGCGCTGCTGGAGAAATCCGGCTCTCTGGAGGATATTGTTCAGTTGGAGCAGGCGCTCTCCGACGTGACCTACCAGATTGAAAAGCTGACCGGCACCCTGCGCAATTACGATTCTCTGATCCAGTACATGACCGTCACCATCGACTTACAGGAGGTCACAAAGGAGACGGAAGTGTCCCAGGCACCCGTGACGCTGGGCGAGCGGATTTCCGCGCAGCTCCATTCAACCGTGACGGGATTGGGCGAATTCGGAGAGACGACGCTGATTTTCCTGGTGGGCGGCCTGCCGGTGCTGGCTTTGCTGGCGGTGCTGGGCCTGATTGCCTTCTGGATTGTGCGGCGCGTCAGGCGCTCTCGCAAAAAACGGCAGGAAAAGCCCAAGGCACCCTTTGCAAACCCCAATGATGATTCCAACGACAAAGAATAAATGGAGGAAACGAAGATGAAACGATTGGAAAAAGTGACCGCTACGGCGCTGCTGTGCGCCATGTTGATGAGTATGCCCCTGGCTGCCGGTGGCCCGACCGCGCAGGCGGCGGCGCTGCCTGAGGAACCGACGCCCATCAGTGCGGAGAAGGAAGCGCAGAACTATGCGTCCGCCGCTGCGGATTTTTCGATGAAGCTCTTCCAGAACAGCATGGATTCCAAGGAAAACAGCGTCATCTCCCCGCTCTCCGTGTATCTGGCGTTGGGAATGACGGCAAACGGCGCGGATAAAGAGACGCTGAGCCAGTTTGAATCCGTACTGGGCGGTGGAAAGGTCGGCCTGGATGAGATCAACCGCCAAAATGCGGAATTGCTGTATGAGCTGCGCTCCAACGATTCCCGCAAGCTGCGCATTGCAGATTCCATCTGGTTCGACACGGCGAAGGATCTCATGGTGAACCAGTCCTTCCTCAATACGAACGCCAAATACTATGGCGCGGGCATCAACCAGCAGGATTTCAAGGACCCCGCAACGCTGGGGAAGATCAACGGCTGGGTGAGCGACAACACGGATGGAAAGATTCCCTCGATCATCGACAAGATGGATCAGGATGCGATCATGTATTTGATCAACACCGTGCTGTTTGAGGCGAACTGGATGGTTCCCTACAACGAGAATCAGGTGGAGCCGGGCACTTTCCACGCGGCCGACGGCGACAAGAACGCGACCTTCATGACCTCCAAGGAGACGTATTTGAAGGACGGCGGCGCGCAAGGCATGATGAAATATTTTAAGGATGGGCGCATGGCGCTGACCGCGATCCTGCCCCCGGCGGGCCAGAGCGCGGAACAGTACGTCAAGACGCTGACCGGCGATAAGTGGCTTGCGCTGATGCAGTCTGCGGATATCACGCAGGCGAACAGCCACCTGCCCAAGTTCAAGTTTGCCTATGAGAAGAAACTCGCGGAGCCGCTCAAGAAGATGGGCCTGTCCAACGCGTTCGACATGCAGAAGGCCGATTTTACAAAGCTCGGCACCTATACAAACCGCAATATCTCGGTCAACGAGGTGCTGCACAAGGCGTTTATTGAGGTCGACGAGGCGGGCGCAAAGGCGGGAGCCGCAACAGCGGTGGAGATGATCGCGCGCATGTCCATGCCGGTCGGGGAGCCGGTGGAGCTCTGGTTCGATAAGCCTTTTGTCTGCGCCATCGTGGACACAGAGACGAATCTGCCCCTCTTCATCGGGACGGTGCAGAACCCGGAGGCGTAACGGAATCCCACAAAATCCGATGGGATGTTGACACAGCGGGGAAGGAGGAATACCCATGTGGAGACGGACAATCGCCATGATTTGCGCATTGCTGTGCGCCGTAGGATGCACGGCATGCAGCACAGGACCGCGTGTGATACATTGCTATGGAGAAACACCGGGCAGTGCTTCCGCAGTCGGGACGGAAACCGGCTCGCCGCCGCAGGGTATGGAACCGGCTGTTACTTCCGGGGATGATCTTTCCGAGGAAGAGCGGACGGCGCTGGCGGCCAGCAAGGCAATTTTCGATTGGATTTATCCGATAGACTCTGGCCTGAACAGCGATATTAAGCTGGTGGCGATCGACACCACGGCGCTCGGCCTCTCCGATCGTGCGAAGGAGCAGTTCCTTTTGTATGCACAGGAGCAGAGCGGCTATCCCGTGCGCGATACTACAGCCGACGAGTTGAGCGAAGAGGGGCTGCTGGATCGGGATGGATTCCGCACTGGAATTCTCATTTCCCTTTCTTTTGAAATGGAGGAGGACGGGACGGTGGCCTTCTCCGCAAGCAAATACCGCAGCCCGCTCGGCGCAATCGGTACAGACGAAGGCCGCCTGGTTCCGAGCGACGGCACATGGAAACTTGATGAAGACAACATGGGCCCCACATGGATTTCCTGACAGGCTTCCCGTTGAAAAGTTATAATATATAATAGATCACAGCAGCGCCCGGCGGAATCATCCGCTGGGCGCATTTTATAATATAAATCTGTTACAATGAAAATACAAACTTATACTGAGATATATGCGGTTCCCATACATACACTTGACTGGCTCTGTAAAATTTTGGATTGCAATTAGGGTTGTGTAGCAGAATATATTCCTGACGAGCAAGTATCATTCGATAAGTCATGGCCAAATAATGGCCGTATCGTTGTACCTCCCTGGGATTTATAATGAAGAATATAAGGAGAGCTTCTGTTGTGATCCATTACCTACGACTGTGGGCATCCATGTCTAAGAAAAGGGTTACAACAATTGCATTGTATGTAAAGTTTGTTCCTCGACTTTTCCATCATTGCTGAATAGGAACGTCCGTCATATTTTATGGAAGAATAAAATATTTTTCACCATCATTTTGTGAGATACTATAAGCAAAGACAGAGGAAACTTGAAGAGTTCTATATTATAGGAAAAACACAGATTGGATAGATGATTCTATGTGGTGCATTGATGAAAAATTTCACAAGAGAGAGCAAAAGGTGCGGCGGAGTTATGCAATTGAAGATGATCTGTATGAAAAGCTGAGAAAACTCGTACATATTTATGAGGCCAACATAAACGATCTGGTAAATGCAGCACTCAAGCATTTCATCGAAAGTGAAACGATCTCTCTTTATGAGAAGCCGGAATCCAGTTGTCTATCTATCCATACGTTTTCGATTAGAGAAAACACCATTATTGGATTGGAAAAGTTAAAGGGCAAATATGGGCTAAATATTTACAGGCTGGTGAACATCGCCTTGAAAAATGTGCTGGATGAATATGACTTATAAAATAGAAATGCCCGGCGGATTGTCCCGCCGGGCATGCTGTTTTTTATAGGATATTCAGGTTGCGTCCCCTCCGCGCATCTGCTGCTCCCACTCGCACAGCGCGCCGAGCGCCGGGATCAGGGCCGCGCCGGAGGGCGTCAGGCGGTATTCCACCTTGGGCGGAATCTCCTGATACTGCTGCCGTTGGAGCAGCTTATCCGCGTAAAGTTCCTTGAGACTCTGGCTGAGCATCATGTCCGTGATGCCGGACACCGCCGTTTTGATCTCGCCGTAGCGGCGGCTCTGGCCGTCCCGCAGCGCCCAGAGGATGCGGGTTTTCCATTTCCCGCCCGCAACGCGCAAAAATACGGTGAGCGGCGCGTCGGCAGGCTGCACGGGTTCCGCCGCATCCACTGCGGACGACGTTTCCGCAGGCGCAGAGACAGCCTCTGTCGGTGCGGCGGGGGTAACCGCGCGCTTTACACGCTTTTTCTTCTTGTCTTTCTCTTTGTCTTTTTTCATGGCCGCCGCCCCTTTCCATATTTGCTCATGATTCCGGAGTCAATCTATGAAACCGATGGTATCATAAATCCGTATTTTTGACAAGCACTTTCGCGTGGAAACACAGGAACAGTCCCAAAAAACAGAAGCCCGCCCCCAGCAACAGCGCGGGCGCGACCGAATACTCCGCCAGCGTGCCGAACGCCAGGTTGGTCCCCACGGCGGTCAGGTTCATCGCGAACGAGTGGACGGAAAGCACCGTCGCACGGCTGGCGACTGAGACGCGCCGGTTTTGGATGTCTGCAAGCAGGGGGACGAACAGCGCGCCCGCCGCGCTCAGCGCCATCATGCATACGATGGAGAGTACGGGCCGCGCGAAAAAAGCCATCAGCAAGCAGGAGAGCCCCGCGCCGCCGAAGAGCAGGAGCGTCGCCCCGCGTTCGCCCAAGTGCGCCGCCAGCCGGTGAGAACGCGCGGACAGCAGGCTCGCCAGCGTCACCAGGATGGTGCAAACGCCCATCGCTGCGGTGGGGATGCCGCTGCGCAGGTATTGCAGCTGGTTTAAAAAGACCGTGATGGTCTGTTTGCTCTCCGCGAGCAGCGCCGCGCCCAACAGGAAGAGCAGGAACCGCCGGTCCCGGAACAGCAGCGCGGCCAGCTCCCGCGCCTT
>DBFXIC010000355.1:0-3839 GCA_048455095.1 Anaeromassilibacillus sp. | reverse complement strand
GGTCAAGGAGGCCGACCCGCCAAAGAAGGGCGCAATCCTCTTCCTGCGCAGCTGTGACCTCCACGCGGTGCGCCGCCTGGATGAAATCTACCTGAACGGGCGCTGCCCCGACTACTACTACAAGCGCCTGAGGGACCGGATCAAATTTGTCCTGATCGGCTGCCAAAAGGCCTTTGACAGCTGTTTTTGCGTGGACATGGGCGCCAACGTCTCCACCGGATACGACGCTTCCATGGAGCCGTGCGAGGGCGGCTATGCGATGGACTGCCAGTTCGCCGGATGGGAGCCGCTGTTGGCAAAGTACGGCGGCGCGCCGCGCGATGTAACGCCCAGCCATGTTGCCGAGACCAAAACGCACGTACATATCCCGGAAGGGCTTTCCCCAGCGGTTGCGGGGGCCTCCATGTGGGCGGAGTACGACAGCCGCTGCATCAGCTGCGGCCGCTGCAACTTCGTGTGCCCCACCTGCACCTGCTTTACCATGCAGGACCTGTTCTACACGGACAACGGCCGCGCCGGTGAACGCCGCCGCATACAGGCCTCGTGTATGGTGGACGGGTTCACGGACGTTGCAGGCGGCGGAAGCTACCGGAAGAAGAACGGGGAGCGCATGCGCTTTAAGACGCTCCACAAGGTCTACGATTTTAAGGAGCGGTATGGTTATCACATGTGCGTCGGCTGCGGCCGCTGTGACGACGCATGTCCCGAATACATCAGCTTTTCCCACTGCATCAACCGTCTGGAAAGCGCCATGGAGGAGGTGACCGGCAATGCTGCAAAATGAGTATGTCCCGTTCCTTTCAGAAATCAAAGAGGTCATCCGGCACACGGCAATCGAGTATACCTTCCGCATGTCGTATGAAGGCGAGGTGAAGCCGGGCCAGTTTTTTGAGGTTTCCATCCCCAAATACGGCGAAGCGCCCATCTCGGTCAGCGGCATCGGCGACGGCACGGTGGATCTGACCATCCGGCGGGTCGGCAAGGTGACGAACGAAGTATTTGAGCGGTATGTGGGCGACAAGCTGTTCCTGCGCGGCCCCTACGGCAACGGCTTTGACCTGGACGATTACCGCGGGCGGGAGCTGGTGGTCATCGCGGGCGGCACCGGCGTTTCCCCTGTGCGCGGCGTGGTGGATTACTTTGCGCACCATATGGATGAGGTTCAGGGATTGACGCTTGTCGCCGGCTTTAAAACCCCGGCGGACATCCTGTTCCTGGAGGACTTTGGCCGCTGGAAGCAGGTAATGGACGTCATCCTCACGGTCGACTGCGCAGAGGGGGACACCGCCTGCCAGATCGGCCTTGTCACGCAGTACATCCCCCAGCTGAAATTAAAGGACCCCTCCCAGGCGGCGGCCATTGTGGTGGGCCCGCCGATGATGATGAAATTTTCCATAAAGGGGCTTCTGGACGCCGGATTCCGGGAGGAGAACCTCTGGATCTCCCAGGAGCGCAAGATGTGCTGCGGCATCGGCAAATGCGGCCACTGCAAAATCGGGGACGTCTACGTCTGCACCGACGGACCGGTATTCAACTTTACCAAGGGCAAAGCCCTGATCGACTGAGGGAGGCGGAAAAGATGGACGTCAATACAAAAAAACTGAAAAAGAACGCGTTCCGCGTCACCAAGGTGCGCGGGATGACCGCCTCACGGGTCCGGGTGCCGGGCGGGCACCTGGATGCAAAATACCTGGGGATGCTGCAGGAGATCGCGGAGACCTTCGGGGACGGCACCGTGCACATCACCAGCCGGCAGGGATTTGAACTGCCCGGCATCCCGTTTGAGCGGATGCCGGAGGTCAACGCGATGCTCCAGCCGATCATCGAGGGGCTGGGAATCAACCAGACCGACCCGGGCGCCGGGTATCCCGCCTCCGGCACGCGGAATGTGACCGCCTGCGTGGGCAATCGCGTGTGCCCCTACGCCTGCTACGATACGACCGCCTTTGCACAGCGGATTGAACAGGCGATCTTCCCAAACGACCTGCACTTCAAAATCGCCTTGACCGGCTGCCCGAACGACTGCGCCAAGGTGCGCATGCACGACTTTGGGATCATGGGGATGACCGAGCCGCAGCTGGAACCGGACCGCTGTGTCAGTTGCGGGGCCTGCGTCAAATACTGCCAGCGCAAATCGGTCGGGGCGCTCTCCAAAGTCAATTTCCGCCCGCAGCGCAACGCCGAAACGTGCATCGGGTGCGGGGAATGCGTCATCAACTGCCCCACCCGGGCCTGGACCCGCAGCACGGAGAAGTACTACCGCCTGACGCTGCTGGGCCGCACCGGCAAACGCAACCCGCGCCTGGGCGAAGACTTCATCAAGTGGGTGGATGAGGACAGCATCATCAAAATCATCCTCAACACCTACGACTATGTGGAGCACTATATCGACCGTTCCGCGCCGGGCGGCAAAGAACACATCGGCTACATCGTGGACCGCACGGGATTTGAAGAGTTTAAAAAGTGGGCTTTCAAGGGCGTTGTCCTCCCGGAAAAGGCCGAGGTCTACACGCCCCTCTATTGGAAGGGCCCGCAGTATTGAGCAAAAGGTTCCAAACAGGTTCGGTTTCCCACAAACAAAAAAGGGCGCGTTGCAGAACAAAAACTCTGCAACGCGCCCTTTCTGGATGTATTCTTTTTTGATGGGTCCTGTCTTTGGGGATTTTCCCAGCCACCCTATTTGCCGAGGCCACCATAAAATAATAAGCAGCGTGGTTTTTATCGTATTTTTGTGCTAAAATGATTACATATCATCGTAACCACGAGGGAGAAACCACGTTGAAAAACAATTTGCAAAGGAGATGGCAACACCTCCGCAGTTCGCGAGTGTAGAAAAATAGGAAGGCATTTTAAGTCTTTCAAAAGATAGAAAGTTGTATTTTTGCAAAACCAAAATACCTTTCCATCTTGTTAGTAGGAACATGGAATTTCATTTTTCTTTTGAAAGCGCACATATAGAAAGAAAACGGATGATATGGGGGTGGAGGTTTATGAATCAATGGCCTGAATATGACATGCTTCGCATCGAAATTATGGAATATTTAAAAAACCTGCAAACGGTAAGAAACATGATGTTTATCGTGGCCGGGACAGCGTTTGGGTTTGGGATCAACAACCATAATCCCTATTTATTTCTATTGCCCATCGTGGTGATCTTCTCTTCTTATATCGTCTCTCTGGATTATTGGAATTGTACGGTAAAGGCATGTACATACCTACAGGCATTTTATGAAGAGGACAGCGAGAGCCCTTATCACTGGGAGACAAGGCAACAGCGATTGCCTGAATTTATGGAGACACCCTTTCGCAAAGTAACCGTTCAACACATTCCCTATCTTTTATTCTACGTCGTATCCTTGGCGCTCTATGGGTTCAACATCGATTACACAAACGCCGATACGCTTCCTTGGCAGCTGACGCTCGCCATTGCAACGCTGGTCGCTGGATGGATCGTCTTCAGCAGATGCCGGCCTGTAGACGCCGAAATCTATCTGGACGCCTGGCGCCGCATGAAAAATGATACGATGGATTCATAGCATCCCCTTTGCAACCCGTCCCTGCCGCAAGGGCAAAATAAAAAAGCACAGCCATCCCTGTGGCGTGCTCCCGTTTTGAGAAACAGGCAAACAGAACATCCTGTTCTCAAGCAAGGAGGCGCCGCCGGATGGCTGTGCTTCCTTTTTATTTGGCGTTAATATTCGCCGAGCAGCTTTGCCGCGACCTTATTGCCCAGCAGTTCACGGCCGATATCGTTGGGATGTGTGCCGTCCGTGGGCGGGAAATAGTGCGTCCGGTTGAACTTGTTGATGCCCAATGTCTCATACAGATCGAGCGCCGGG
>DBFXIC010000354.1:0-6650 GCA_048455095.1 Anaeromassilibacillus sp. | reverse complement strand
GGGCAGGCGATTGCGCTTGTTGGCAGCACCGGAAACTCCACCGGCCCTCATTGCCATTTTGAGGTTTATAAAAACGGCAGCAGAGTCAACCCATTCAATTATGTAAAGTAATCTTACCCGCGGCATTTCACAGTTAAAGGGCTGTGGAATGCCGCTTTTCCTTGCAGTTTTGTTGGGAAATTCCGGAAAAATTATGTAAAGTCCCAGAGGCTCTGTAAGTTTTTGGCACAACACTGCGAACCTCTTTGTATATTTTTTATTTACAATCACAAACTTTCTCAGAATCCATGCCTCCGCTTGACTTTTTATGCGGTGTGTATTATGATCTTTAGGAGTAAAGGTGCGGCTCTTGCCCCTTTACTTTGTGATATTATAGAGAATTTTTCTTTGAAAATTTGTAAATATTAACAGCCTGCCCGATCATTAATTCCGACGATTCTGTAAAAGCTAGTGATACTTTTGTTATGAAAGATAGCGTCGGGGGCAAAGGCGGTATATAAGAATATTCCTACCAGCTTTTGGATGAATGTGTGTTAATTTTGAGATTGGAGCGTGCCGCATTGGATAAATTTGTTATTACTGGTGGCAATCGGCTTACCGGAGAGGTAACGATCAGCGGAGCAAAAAACGCCGCAATTGCAATTATTCCTGCAGCAATTCTTTCAGACGGCGTATGCCGGATTGAAAATATTCCGAACATCACAGATGTAAGTTCTATCACGCGAATTCTTTATGATATGGGTGCTCAGGTGCGCACCATCGATAAATCCACGATTGAAATTGATCCCCGTAAAATTCACACTTGTGTAGCGTCCTATGAGCTTGCCAAGCATATCCGCGGTTCTTATTATCTGCTCGGTGCTCTGTTGGGACGCTTTTCTCACGCGGTCGTCACAATGCCCGGCGGATGCGATTTTGGCGTGCGGCCAATTGACCAGCATTTAAAAGGCTTTGCTGCCCTTGGCGCTTCATATAAACTGGACGGCGGTATGGTAGACGTCAGTGCTGAGCAGTTGAAGGGAAGTCATATCTACTTGGATGTGGTTTCCGTGGGCGCAACTGTCAATATTGTCTTGGCAGCAGTGCGCGCAAAGGGCCTGACTGTCATTGAAAATGCGGCCAAAGAGCCGCATATTGTCGATCTTGCAAACTTCCTGAATTCCATGGGCGCGGATATCCGCGGCGCTGGTACAGACGTCATCAAGATCTACGGCGTAGATCATCTGAACGGAACGACCTATTCGATTATTCCGGATCAGATCGAGGCCGGCACCTATATGGTCGCCGCTGCCGCAACCGGGGGCGATGTTCTGGTCAAAAATGTGATTCCGAAACATTTGGAATCCATCACTGCCAAATTGGAAGAGATGGGTGTGGAGGTCACAGAATATGACGATTCCATCCGCGTCCGTCGTGAGGGGAAACTCAACAAATGCAACATTAAAACGATGCCTCATCCCGGTTTTCCCACCGATATGCAGCCGCAGATCGCCGTCCTGCTATCCATTGCGAACGGCACCAGCATCATCAATGAAAGTGTTTGGGATAACCGTTTCCGCTATGTGGAAGAGCTCAAACGGATGGGCGCGCAAATCTCCGTGGACGGCCGTCTTGCTGTGATCGAAGGAGTGGACCACCTTTCCGCAGCGCCGGTGAAAGCGACCGATCTGCGCGCGGGAGCGGCCATGATGATCGCCGCTCTTTGTGCAAATGGCACTTCCCAAGTGGAGGACATCCAGCATATCGAGCGCGGCTACGAAAATATTGAAGAAAAGTTCAGCAGTATGGGCGCCGATATTCAGCGCGTTCATATGCCGGAGCCAGTGATCGCCCGGGCGATTTGATTTTGTAGGATAAACGGCCTGCACATTTATTTTCTATCGAGTTTTTACTCCAATGAGATGAAAATTTGTGTAGATTTTTTGCAGGCCGTCGGTATTTAAAGGGAAAGGATCGGTGCCACCGTTGGCGAGATTTTGTCCGCTTTTCAGCGGAAGCAGCGGAAACGCTTATTACATAGGCTCCTCCAATGAGGGCGTTTTGATCGACGCGGGACGTTCCGCAAAGCAACTCGTCAATATGTTGGACAACTGTGAAATTGAACCCAAAGCGATTCAAGCGATTTTTGTCACACATGAACACTCCGACCATATCAAGGGATTGCGTGTACTCGCTTCACGCTTTCACATTCCTGTCTACGCGTCCGCAGGAACCCTTTCCGCCCTGTTGGATATGGGATGCCTTGAGGGCGATTTTCCTGTGGAAGCAATCACGGCAGATGGAATTGAGTGTGCCGGTATGTTGATTCAACCCTTTCTCACGCCGCACGACAGTGCAGAGAGCGTAGGATACCGCGTCTTCACAGCGGATGGGCGCAGCGCAGCTGTATCCACCGACCTGGGATATATGACGGACACCGTTCGCGGGGCACTCTGCGGGGCTGACCTGATTGCGATTGAATCCAACCATGACGTCGGCATGCTGCGAAACGGTCCCTATCCTTATCCGCTGAAAAGGCGGATTCTCTCACGAACCGGGCATCTGAGCAATCTCGCCTGCGCCGATGAATTATATCGTTTGGCCGAGCACGGAACCACACGGTTTGTTCTAGCGCATCTGAGCGCAGAAAACAATACGCCCGAACTTGCCTATCAGACATCCGTCTGCTCTCTTTCCCTTTGTGGCATGAAGGAGGGCGTCGATTATACACTCCATGTGGCTCCCCGGGAAAATCTTGCGGGAAAAGCGATTCTATTTTGAGGTTACATATGCTGAATATTCAACTGATCTGCATTGGAAAATTAAAGGAATCCTATTGGCGGGAAGCTTGTGCGGAGTACGCAAAACGGCTTTCCGCTTTTTGTCGCTTTTCTATTTTGGAGCTTCCCGAAAGCCGCCTCCCCGATTCTCCCTCTCCTGCGCAGATAGAAGCTGCCCTTCAGGAGGAAGGAAAAAACATTCTTTCCGCCGCCGGGAACGCGCCTCTTCTCGCTCTTTGCATTGAAGGAAAAATGCTCTCTTCTGAACAGCTTGCGGAAAAAATAGACGCCATGGCGGTCAACGGCGCAAGCAGGCTCTGTTTTGTTATTGGAAGTTCTTTTGGCTTAAGCGAAACCGTCAAGCATACAGCAGCATTTCGATTGTCCATGTCGCCCATGACCTTTCCGCATCAGTTGGCGCGTGTAATGCTCTGTGAACAGACCTATCGCGCGTTTCAAATTCTGAATCACGGGAAATACCACAAATAATATGGAAGGCGGCCGAAAAGTCCGATCGCTTATTCTCTTCAACGATGATAAAAGCCTTTGCTTTTCTCCAAGCAACGCTTGGGAACCAGCAAAGGCTTTTATTTTAACGTTTCTTTATGCCCATCCGAAAATACGTGCGGTCCCTGCTACTAGGAAGCAGACCAACATTCCGATCATCGTCGGCACGGCAAAAGAAATCGCCGTCCATTTTAAGCTTTTTGTCTCTTTTCCAATGGTCATACAGGTTGTAGAACATGGCCAATGCATCAAGGAGAATAGCATTGTGCATATCGCTGTCAGCCAAGTCCAGCCGTTGTTGACCAACAGTGTGTGTAGCTGCGTGAGGTCGCTCATATCGGTCAGGCTCCCGGTTGCCATATAAGCCATGATAATGATGGGAACTACAATTTCGTTTGCTGGGAAGCCCAGGATAAATGCAAGCAAAATCACGCCGTCCAATCCGAGGAGCTGGGCGAACGGATCCAAAAATGCCGCGCAGTGCGCCAAAAGACTGGCATCTCCGTATTGAATATTTGCAAGCAGCCAGATAATCAAGCCGGCGGGCGCTGCTACCACTACGGCGCGTCCCAGCACAAATAAAGTACGGTCAAAGATGGACCGGACGATTACCTTTCCAATTTGCGGGCGTCGATATGGGGGAAGTTCCAGCGTGAATGAGGACGGCACCCCCTTTAATATTGTCGCGGAAAGCAATCGGGAAACCAAGAAGGTCATTACGATACCCAAAACGATTACACCGGTCAAAATCAATGTAGAGAGCACGGAGCCGCCCATCCCCACTGTGCCGATAAAGAACATGGTAATGATTGCGATTAAAGTTGGAAACCTTCCATTGCAAGGGACAAAAGAATTTGTAATCATTGCAATCAACCGTTCTCTCGGGGAGTCGATGATCCGGCATCCAACGATGCCCGCGGCATTGCAGCCAAAACCCATACACATTGTCAGCGCCTGTTTGCCGCAGGCATGGGCTTTTTTAAAATATTTATCCAGGTTGAAGGCGACTCGAGGCAAATATCCCAAGTCTTCCAAAAGGGTAAACAGTGGGAAAAAGATGGCCATGGGCGGCAGCATCACAGACACAACCCACGCCAATACGCGGTAAACGCCCTCTACCAGCATACTGCGTAACCATACCGGCGCACCGATTGCAATAAACCCTTCCATCAAACGATCCTGTAACCAGAATAATCCGTCGGAAAGAAGTTGAGAGGGATAGTTTGCCCCCGTGATTGTCAGCCAGAAGATCACACCCAAAAGAAGCAGCATAACAGGAAATCCCGTCCATTTGCTGGTAAGGATTCGGTCTATTTTGCGATCCCGAAGCTCCCGTTTTGTCTTTTCATGTGTCACTGCATCGGAACAAAGCTCCTCCGCGGTGCGGACAATACATGAGACGATTTGATCCCGCAAATTTTCTTGTGAGATTCCCCGGCTCTGTAAGCATTGCTTTGCCTCTTCCAACTTCCGGGCAATCTCTTCGTTTTCCATCAGATCAAATCCGAGGGCGTCATTTAAAGATTGCATTAAAGACGCGTCATAATCAAGCAGTTTTACGGAAAGCCATCGTGCATGAAAACGATCGCCGCACACTGCTGTAACCACAGGCTCCAAAATAGCGATTGCATCCTCAATAGGTCGGATGTAGGGGATTCTCATGGGAGATACCTCGTCTGTACGGTCCAACTGGGCGCATACTGCATCCATTAAGTCATCCAATCCCCTGCGGCTGCGTGCGGCGGCGGGAATCACCGGAACGCCGAGGCGTTTAGAGACCAAATCGAGGTTCAAATGAATCCCCTTTCGTTCCGCTTCATCCATTAGATTGACGCAGACTACCACACGTCCCGTAATTTCCAACGATTGCAATACCAAGTTCATATTGCGTTCCAGGCAGGTGGCATCGCATACAACAACCACGGCATCCGGATTCCCAAAACAAAGAAAGTCCCGGGCCACTTCCTCCTCAGCGGAATGCGCCATCAGGGAATAACACCCTGGAATATCCACCATGATAAAGGGACGTTCCTGATATGTACAGGTTCCCTGCGCGTTGGTCACCGTTTTCCCCGGCCAGTTTCCTGTATGCTGATTCATTCCCGTCAGTTCGTTAAAGACCGTACTCTTCCCCACATTGGGATTCCCTGCCAAGGCGATCACCCGATCATCTTCGCTCTGTTTTTTTACCACCAATCCCATATCCACGGCTTTTATTCCCGTGGAGCCGCTGGTCAAACCCAATTTCATCACCTCATTTAAAAATTGGCAAAACAAAGGAGGCGGGAAGCATCTCCCCCGCCTCCCGGCAAGCGTCTCTTTCGCAAGTCTCTCAACCGTTGCAGGCGACCAAAATATTGGAGGAATCCTCTGACCGCAGCGCAATCAACGCACCGCGGATCATATATGCCACCGGGTCTCCTGCGGGACTTTTCTGTACGCACTCTACCTCTGTGCCTTCGATCAAGCCAATATCCTGCAACCTTCTTCTCATGCTGCCCCTCGACAACAGCGACGACACACGTGCGCGTTCTCCTTCTTTCAGGTTGGTCAGAGAATCTATCTTACTCATAAGTTTGTTCACCTCAAAATAAGTATTAGGATGGGGAAACTTTCTTTCCTGCTGCTAATATATGCACAATGGAGCGATGTGTTCCATTGGGGAGGTGCGAACATGGACCAATCGTCAAACTTTCACACGCAAAAGGGTTATGAGCTGGCGGCGCAGAGTAAAATGACTGCTGCTATGGAGGACTATTTGGAAATGATCTGTCGGTTAAGCGGAGACGGAGGCTATACACGTGTGCATCTGCTCGCGGAACATTTGAATGTAAAACCTTCATCAGCCTCCAAAATGGCGGATAATTTAAAGGACCTAGGGCTCATTCGAGCGGAACGCTACGGATGCATCAGTCCAACGCCGGAGGGATATGCGCTTGGCGAATATCTTTTATATCGTCACAGCCTATTGAACCGATTTCTCTGCTATATCAATCACTCGGACAACGAGCTCGAACAAGTGGAGAGAATCGAGCATTTTATCGATGAGCGAACCATCCACAACATTGCCGTTTTTCTAGAAAATCTTCCTGCTTCTGAAGCTTAAAAGCATCGTATCCTCTTCGCTTTTTATGTCCAATCATGTTATAATAACCTCACGCCGTAAGCGAAAGCCGTCGTCGCAAAAGCTCGCCGCCTTCCGACGGCTGAGAGAGCATTGAAATCGCAACTTTGTCACGGACTTTTTCTTTGCAAAGCCGGGTTACCTACTTTATTACTTAAGTTCTTAGCTCGTTATAACAACCTCACGCCGTAAGCGGAAGCCGTCGTCGCAAAAGCTCGCCGCCTTCCGACGGCTGAGAGAACATTAAATATATATTGAAT
>DBFXIC010000353.1:0-8177 GCA_048455095.1 Anaeromassilibacillus sp. | reverse complement strand
ATCTGAATCTGGCGCGGACAGCGCAGGATTTGGAATTGGACCCTGAGGATGTGGAACTGATTATGCATACAGTAGCGCAGTTAAAACGGCGCAACGAGCAAAAGTGAGATTGCCAATCGGTTTGAATAAAAAGGCCGCCTGTACGGATGAATGATCCGGCTAGGCGGCCTTTCGGTTTTATAGGTGGGGATGTTGCCATCCATGTACACGATCAGCGCAAATACCGTATGGATGTTCTTTTGGCATCATATGACTTTAAAATCGAGAACAAACGATATTTGCCGATATTGGCAATGAATATAGATTTATGTTGTGTAAATATGGACTGATGTTGCAGAAACCATAAACATTATTGACAATATTTTTATGAAATATATACTAATTATTATGAACATAAAATAATAAAAATGTTCATGCGGATGATTTTAGTGGGATTATTTGGAAGCGATGGAAAGGAGGTAAAATAGGGCGTTCTTGCGACAAAAAGAAAAATTGGGATTAGGAAGAGGAGTGATTTTGTGCAAAAAGGATTATGCAGAAAAATTGCAGCAATGATTTTGAGCGGTACAATGGCAATTTCCATGGCGTCCGCAGGAGCGATGGCACAGACCGTTGATCCTGTACTGACAACGCTCACGGTGGATACTACAACCCACGGCGCTTTCCAGGATGCTTATGGCAGCGATGGGTATATCCTTCCCGCTTACTATGGCAACAACACATCTGGCATGACGCCCTATGAAGCGCTCCCAAGTTATGTAGAGGAGATCACCTACAGCTATCAGGCCCGCCACGGCACTTGGCTAAAGTCGGGCGCACCGGCGGAATCCCTGCTTGCAGTGGGCGAGGACAGCCCGCGTCTGGGCTACGTTTTTGACGATGAATGCTTGACCGTGCATGTGGATGTGAATGATGACGCAATGCACACCATCAGTCTCTATGCCGCGGAAGGGCAGGAACGCGTACAGAGCTATCAATTCTATGACGCCGCAACCGGACGCGCGATTTCCGACAAAGTGACGATTAAGGAATTTGCCAGCGGGCAATACGTATCCGGCGCGTTCAGCGGTGATATTGATATCGTGATCCAAAATGAAAATATCATTGAATTAAAGACGAACTCCGTCATTAGCGGCATCTTCTTTGACGCGAAGGTCTATGAGGAAGAACCCGTGAAATGGATCAACGTAAGCGCCCCCGACGGGCGGGATACCTTTGAGCAGAAGGAATTCCCCATCCAGATGAGTGCGGAAGTCGCGCCCTCCTATGCGGCAGATAAGGAAGTCTCTTGGAGCGTAGAGCCCCTGGAGGTCGAAGGCGAGGGCAAGGCCAGCATCACGGCAAACGGGCTTCTTACGATTGAGGAGGCGGGCATGTACGTCGTGACCGCCGAAGCGAAGGATGGTTCCGAGGTCAAGGGAAGCTGTACGGTCAGCATGACCCCTGGCGACGCTGAAGCCTGGACGGTGGACAGCGAAACAAAAGGCGACTGGATCGGCAAATATGGCGCAGACGGCTATGTGCTGAATGCGTGGCAGACAGGCGCAAACGACGTGGAAAACCTGCCGTACTATGTGGATTCCATCACCTATGGTGTGGAGGATCGAAACGGCAATTATATTGCTAAAACAGGAACGGCGGAGCAATATCCGTATGGCCTGCCGAATCCGGCGGACCCCGAAGGGACACGTAAAATCTCCTACCACTTTGACGACAAATGCCTGACGGTTAAAATTCGTGTAAATGATAGCGATACACACAAAGTGACGTTCTATGCACTTGCAGAGAATGAAAACGGCAGAAAGATTAGCTATCAGGTCTTTAAGGCCGGTACGAAGATTCCGGTTTCTCAAAAGACAGAAATCGAGACCCTTTCCAAGGGTAAATACGTGACAGTCGCATTCTCCGGCTCCGTGGACGTTGTTGTCAACAACGAAAACTATTATCCGCTTAGGACCAATGCGGTAGTCAATGGTATCTTCTTCGACACGGAATATGGCGATATGATCCCGGTCAAGCGCCTGACCATCGCGCCGGAGGACGGCGAAACCGTACGCACGGAGACCGGTACGGTGCAGATGATCGCCAATATCTATCCCACCACAGCGATGGATAAATCCATCGTCTGGTCCGTGGAACCCGCTGGAACAGATGTGGCGGAGATTGACCAGAACGGCCTGCTCACGATCCACAAGGGCGGCAGCTTTAAGGTCTGTGCTGTGGCAAACGGCGGCGAAAACATCCGCGCGGAAGTCGGGTTCACCAGCCTGGGAGACATGGAAGTGCCCGAAAAGACGGAGATCACCGTCCTGGGCGAGAATTTTGTCATGATCCAGAACAGCTTGGTGCGCGTGATTTTTAACATGGAAACCGGCCGGTACTCCGCTTATGAGCAGGAGAGCGGCTTGCCCTATGTATTGAATGCCTATACACAGGTCAACGACGGCAAGAGCATCGACGGCTATGCCTTCCATATGGAGGACGTCACCGAGGACGGTTTTGCTGGAAGGACCATGCGTCTGATCGGCGAAAAAGCCGGCAGAAACGGCGTTGTGCTGGACGTTGAGTTGGAGGACGGCCGTGGTGAAATTGTTCTGACGGCGGGCATCGTCAACACCTCCGGCGCAAAAGTCAAGCTGATGCAGATGTATCCGCTGGTCGCAAATTATGCAGGCGGCGGCGGCATCTTCATCGGTCCGGATCCGGAAAAAGACCATGCGCTGTTGACCGGCGAAGGAAACTGGACTGTTCCGCGCATTGTCAATGGCGTTAACGCCACTTCTAAAAACAACACTATTATCTCCTATCGCGACGACCCTTCGAAGGAGAGCTTTGTCATCGGCGGCCTGACGACCTACGAGTTCCAGAATACGATCGATACGGCATATCATACCGGGACGTCTCTGGACAACAACGGCCGCAAAGGCGTCGACGCAAAAATCCGCATTTATGACAATACCGGCAGACTGATCGACGAGGACCAGCTTTATATGGGCGATAAGGCGCTGGTGAATTTCACCGAGAAGAATCCCTATGATGCGCTGGAAACCTATGCAAAGAAGCAGGCGGACGCGATGCATGTCGATCTGATCGACTTCGATCCGTATTATTATGAGTGCCTGTGGTATGTCAACTGGCTTACCCCGGGTTCCAACAACGCGGATTTCGCGGTGCAGGAGGTCAAAGACCTGGTGAGCCGCGGCATGGCAAACTATGCGATCCCGTGCCTTCGTGTGGAGCCGGATACCTATGTCAACCCGAACGAGCAGCTCTGGTGGGACGACGCGCACTGGAAGCAGTTCGGACATATGACCGACACCTATCCGAACATCGGTACTTGGAACAAGGCGATGCAGGACGCGGGCGGCGAAGGCGGCCTGTACATGCAGGCTTCCTATCGTTCGGACGACTACTGCGAGCAGTACCCCGGCCACATGCTCTATAACGACCCGTTGGAGGGCCCGGACTACACCGATCCGGACTTCATCGACCACATGGAAGAAGTTTACACAAATATCAAGAATTCGGGTATCCGCTCCCTGTTCTATGATTACGCGGGCCAGTATCACGGCAAGAGCGGCGGCTATCTGCTGGATAAGACCGGCGGTTTTGAGGACCCGTATGCAACAGCGGTTTCCGCTTACCGCAAGATCTTTGAACTGCCGAAGAAATTCGTCGGCCCGGATATGCGCATCTCTGAAAACTCCTGGGAGTACAGTGGCTCGGACCTGGGCATCGGCCTGATCGATATCCAGCGCACCATCGGCGACAACAACTCTTTCAATCCGGAGATCACCCGCACCAGCTCGTACCAGTGGTATCGCCACAGGACGACCAAGCTGCTGTATCCGGACGTCAAGGTGTTTGCAGACAACGATATGGACCTGCGTCATGCTGAAATCACCGGCACCGCCTTCTTCTTCGGAAAGATGACGGTCGGCGAGAGCGTCACCCGCATGGACGATCAGAAGATCCGCGACATTGGCAAATCTGTCCCGTTCCCGATCGAAGGCAATTCCGCTCGCCCTGTGGGCCTGTTTGAGAAAGAGAACGATCTTCCGATCGTGTACGACTACCGGTTCAACAATGGTTACGATGATCACGTCCTCTTGTTCTGGAATCAGACCGATAGCGCGCAGACCATCAGCGCCGATCTGGGCAAGGATACCGCATTCGGCGGCATCGGTCTTGACTCCGAAAAGGAGTATGAGGTTTGGGATTTCTGGAACTGGGATTACATCGGCAGATATAAGGGCAGCGACTTGCTCACCCAGAAGATCCGCAAGAATGAGATGCGCACCATGGCGATCCGCGAAGTGCGGGACGATCCCTATGTGCTCTCTACCAACCGCCACCTCCTGCAGGGCGATTTCGATGTGAAGGACGTCAAGTTTGACGAGGCCTCCAAGGCCATGACCGGCACGTTCGAAATCGTTGGCAACGACACGTACAAAGCGATCATCCCGTTGGACGATCACAAACTCATCGCAAAGAACCTCACCATCGACAACGACGCAGTCACATCCAGCTTTGTGCAGAACGCATTTGGCAACTACGTCGAAGTGACTTTGGACGCCGCGGAGAACCAGACGGTCAACTGGACGCTGACATTTGAAGAGGGCGAACTGGAGCCCGATACAGAGGCTCCGACCGCCATCGAAAATCTGCGCGCTTCCGCCGACGAGACCGGCGTGGTTACCCTGAACTGGACGGCCTCTACGGACGACAGCGGATTTGTACAGTACAATGTGTACGGCTCCGATAAGGCGGACTTTGAGCTGTCTGAGGATACCCTGCTCAACGAGATGAAATCCAATTACTTTACGGACGACCTCGCGCGCGATGGCGATTACTACTATGTGGTTGAAGCTGTGGACGCATCCGGCAACGCAAGCGAAACCGCAAAGGTGCACACACGTTCCGCGGTAGAGGCCGTGGACCTGAGCATCATGAGCGCAACGGCAGGCGATGCCAACTCCACGAGCGAGGCAGCTTCCAAAGTGCTCGATGGCAAGACCGATACCATGTGGCACACCAATTGGAACGGCGTTTCGAGGGATAAACAGTGGATCGACATTCACTTTGCAACGCCCACCGAAGTAAACACCTATCGCTACCTGCCGAGATCCGGCGCCGGAAACGGCACGGTGAAACAGTATGAACTGCTGGCAAGCACCGATAACGGTAAGACCTATGAGAAGGTGGCCGAAGGCACTTGGGCTGCGGTGGACGGCTGGAAGGAAGCAACCTTCCCGACCATGACCGTGACCAACCTCAAGTTGATGTCTATCACCTCTGTTGGCAATTACTCCTCCGCAGCGGAGATCCGTGCGTTTAACGTGGCGCCTCTTTCAGAGATCGCTATGCGCGAAACGGCGGTAGAGCTGGAAACAGGCGATACCTACCGGCTTTATGCGGATGTCTATCCCACCAATCGCAGCGGCGCGGCAATCACTTGGACTTCTTCTGATGAAGATGTCGCCTCCGTCGATGCGGATGGCGTTGTAACAGCACTGAAGGACGGCGCTGCGACGATCACCGCACGTGTGGACGGCACGGAACTACAGTCCGTGTGTGAGGTGACAGTTGGCACGCCGACGCCGGAGAACCACAAATTGACCGTTCTTTATACCGGCAATGCCAGCCTCTCTGTGGACGGCAAGCCGGAGCACATTGCCGACCTGCTCGGCAAATATGCAGCAGACGTCCTGAGTGGTGAAACCGTCCAACTCGACTTCACCCCGGCAGCGGACGGCAGGACCTTTGCGGACGTGCAGGTGGACGGCCAGGCAGTGGACTTTGAGACAGACGGCTATAACTATGAACTCACCATGCCGAACCGCGATACAACTGTACAGATTACCTTTACCACCGTTTATAAGGCGACACTCGGCCAGGTCATCGACTATGCAAAGAGCGTCAAAGAAGAAGCGGATAGTGCGGTTCCCGCAGTACAAAAGGCGTTTGAAAAGGCCTTGAAGAACGCGGAGACAGTCTATGGCGAAAAGACTGCAACCCAGGAAGAGATCAATTCCGCGTGGTCCGACCTGCTGGATGCTCTGCATCTCCTGAGCTTCAAGCTCGGCGATAAAACGGCGCTGGAACTTAAGGTGGAACTTGCAAAGATGATCGACGCGGAACTGGTAACGAATGCTTCGTATCAGGCGCTGCAAGAAGCGATTGCCAGTGCGGAAGCGGTCATCGCGGATGACAACGCGATGGAAGACAGCATTACAGAGGCATATGACGCGCTGGTCAAGGCGATTGACAGCCTGCAGTACCGGGAGGACCTGAGCGAGCTGGAAAAAGCGCTTGTCAAAGCAAAAGCGATCATTGACAATAAGGACGCTTATATTGACAAGGGCTGGGATGCACTCACAGAAGCGTATGAAGCGGGCCTGCTCATCACGGAAGAATCCACGCAGAGCGAGATCAGGAAGGCGACAAACGATTTGATCAAAGCGATCGCCGATATGCGCCTCAAGGCGGATAAGTCTCAGCTGCAAAAAGAATTTGACCGTGCCAGCAAGATCGATCAGTCCCTCTATACCGCGAAGAGCGCGAAGGCTCTGGAAGAAGCGCTGCAAAATGCCAGCGATCTTCTGAAACGCGCAGATCTCAGCGAGGACGATCAGGACATTGTGGACCGTGGTGCAAAGGCGATTGGTTCCGCAGTGGACGGCCTTGTGAGGATCGATCATGACAATGACGACCATGAAACCAGCAACAGCGGCTCCAACAGCCATAAGGGAAGCTCTTCCAATGGAAAGACGAGCGGCGAAGGTACGGCGGTTGCGGTCACTACCCCGGCAGTGATTACCGGCGCGGCAAGCGTGGCAAAGACCGCGTCCGTGATTTCTGATACGACGGTCAACTTCACGATGAAGAGAGGCAGCGCATACTGCTTTAAGATGACGGTCGTCAACGGAAGCACAGCAACACCGAGCTTTACCGTGGGCAACTGCGATGTGCTTAAGACGCAGTTCGTGGCCAAGATCGGCAACGAATACTACTTCCGCGTGTATGCAGTTGGCGCACTGGGCAGCAGCACGGGCGTTTATACCACAATGCCGGGAGAGGCTGCACAGCAGCATTGCGTAGTAACAATCAACTGATAATTTTCACTGAAAACCGTTGTCTGTGTGAAAGACGCGGCGCGTCCGAAAAAAGCACGATATGATTACGATTGGCTAACCAGGAAAGTTGGGTTTGCAGGAAAATTGCACAGAGCTTCTGCTCTTGTGCGGCAATGTGTGCTTTCAAACAATGCTGAATGGTTACCGCCATAGATGAAAAGATAGTGCTTCCGTGAACGTCACTGTTTGTCCGGAAAGACGGCGGTTTGAAAAACAAACAGAGCTTCCATAAAAGAATTTGAAAACGCCCTCTGAAAAGGCTAAAAAGCCGATTCGGAGGGCGTTTTTGGTTCTATGTATTCTGTGCAGTTGGTGATTCTTATGGATCATACTGAATATTTCCTTATATACCTACGCTGGAGAGACAGAAGAGAATTTTATCGGAAGGGCTGTTTGCTACACGTAAAAATACAGAAAAATGGATCCCGTTTTCTCTGCCTTTACAGAGAAAGGATTGTCATCGATTTGGTTTATCAAATTGCCGTTTCAACAGTTGCAGTGCTTTCTTTTCGATACGCGATACATAAGAACGTGAAATTTTCAACCGTGCCGCTACCTCACGCTGTGTAAGAGGATGGTCGTTGCTTAACCCATATCGCAGTTCGATGATGAGACGCTCCCGGGGAGTAAGTGCCTGTGCGATATACCGCTTGAGCTGTTCGGATTTGACCTTCCAATCGAGATTGTCGACGATGTTATCCTCCGTCGCCATGACGTCCATCAAGGTCAGTGCGTTGCCATCCTTATCGGTGTCGATCGGTTCGTTCATGGAAACGTCCTGTGCGCTTTTTTTAGAAGCGCGGAAGTACATCAACACCTCATTTTCAATGCATCGTGCTGCATAGCTGGACAGGCGGATTCCCTTTGTATAATCAAAGGTGTTCACTGCTTTGATGAGGCCGATGGTGCCAATCGAAATCAGGTCGTCCTGATCATTGGTATTGGAATAATATTTTTTTACAATATGCGCAACCAACCGCAAATTGTGTTCAATCAATTCATTGCGTGCGCTCTGGTCCCCGTTTTTCAGGCGTTCCAGGC
>DBFXIC010000352.1:0-2620 GCA_048455095.1 Anaeromassilibacillus sp. | reverse complement strand
GTACGCGGGCAATCAGGGAATCAAAATGATAGCGCTCATCCGGATGTACGATTAGGCCCGGCTTTTTGTCCAGCAGCATCAGGTTTTCGTCTTCATAGCGAATATTCAGTTTATTGGGTGCCTTTAAGAAATCGTATTCTTTTGGGGCCTGCTGGAAAAATTCGTCCTTCAGGTACATTGTCAGGACGTCGCCTTCGTTTAGGCGGGTGGAAATCTCACAGCGCTTTCCATTGCATTTGATGTCCTTTTTTCGGATACTTTTATACATCATGGACTGCGGTAGGTTGGGATAAGTTTTTGTCAAAAATTTATCAAGCCGTTGTCCCGCATCGTTTGGCCCAATGATTACCTGTTGCATAAATTCCCTCTTTTCGATTGACGTACTCCGGTTTACCGTAACATCCGGTTGCTCCACCGGGCGGTCGGAATGGAATCGGTTATTTTATATGTGCATTTGATTTTTGTGTAATTTGTTAACTCTAAAGTGCCAATTTAATAAATAATTGTATTATAGCATGGATCACGGAAGAAAGAAAGCCCGGACTGTAATTGACATGGTTTGACAGAACTGCTATAATCAGTCTCAAGACCATATAAAATTGAATATGGACGTTTGCGGGGGGACTGCTTTTGCGGTTGAGAAGGTAAAACCTGACCCTTGGAACCTGTCGGTTAACACTGTCGTAGGGAAGCAAAGCCAATGAAAATTGGAGTAATAGCGCTTGCCAGAAAGGCAGGCGCTTTTTATTGTTCGTTAAATACAGGGGAGCGAACGGCCTTGGAGAAAGGAAGGATGTTTTTTGAAAAAAGCATTGACTATCGCCGGATCGGACTGCAGCGGCGGCGCTGGCGTTCAGGCCGATCTCAAGACATTTGCCGCGCACGGCGTGTATGGCATGAGCGTCATTGTCTCCGTGGTGGCGGAGAACACCAGCCGAGTGATCGGGATTGAAGACGTTTCGCCGGAGATGATCCGCCAGCAGATCGACGCCGTGTTTGAGGATATTCGCCCGGATGCCGTGAAGGTGGGCATGCTTTCCCAACCACCGTGTATGGAAGCAGTGGCGGAGAAGTTGCGGCAATATCATCCGGAGCATGTGGTAATTGACCCAGTCATGTATGCGAAGAACGGCTGTCCGCTGATGGATCCCGGCTCTGTGGATCGGCTGATTCAGACGGTGCTTCCTCTAGCGACGCTTTTGACGCCGAACATTCCGGAAGCAGAAAAGATCGCGGGCTGTACAATTCATTCCCTGGAAGAGATGGAAGAGGCCGCCCGCTGTATTCAAGCGATGGGGCCGAAGGGCGTGTTGATAAAGGGCGGACATGCAGAGGGGGACGCGGTGGATGTACTCTTTGACGGCGAGCGTTTTTATCACTTCACAGCAGAACGTATTCCGACCAAAAACACGCACGGTACGGGATGTACCTATTCCTCCGCCATTGCAGCGAATTTGGCGCTGGGGATGGAGATATCCGACGCAGTAGAACGTGCAAAAGACTATGTGACGATGGCGATCCGCCATGCGTTGGCGATTGGCAACGGGCATGGCCCCACCAACCACCTCTATGACGTTTACGTACACGGTCTGACAAATGGAGCGGAGATCGAATAAAAGGAGATATGAGAGATGGAATACAAGACACAAATGGAAGCTGCCAAGAAAGGGATTGTCACAAAGGAACTTACAGCGGTTGCCAAAAAAGAAGGCTTTACAGAACAGGAATTGTTGCCGCTGGTGGCCGCCGGGCGGGTGATCATCCCGGCCAATGTGCGCCATCAATCGCTGGACCCAAACGGTGTGGGAGAGGGTCTGCGCACAAAGATCAATGTCAATCTGGGCATTTCCGGCGACTGTGCCGACTACTGCGTGGAGATGCAGAAGGTACAACTGGCAGTTCGCTTTGGCGTGGAAGCGATCATGGATCTGAGCAACTACGGTAAGACGCGTGAATTCCGGGAAAAACTCATTGAATATTCCCCGGCGATGATCGGTACGGTGCCGGTCTATGACGCAGTTGGCTACTTGGAAAAAGACCTGATGGACATGACGGCGCAGGATTTCCTGAAGGTCGTACGCGCCCACGCCGAGGAGGGCGTCGACTTCATGACCATCCATGCGGGCATCAACCGCAGGGCGGTGGAAGGCTTTGAGCGTTCTAAACGCAAAATGAACATTGTCTCTCGCGGTGGCTCTCTGCTGTTTGCCTGGATGAAGATGACCGGGAATGAAAACCCCTTCTATGAATATTACGACGAGGTACTGGACATTCTGCGTGAGTACGATGTGACCATCAGCCTGGGCGACGCACTCCGTCCCGGATGCCTGGACGATGCCACGGACGCTGGCCAAATCGGTGAGCTGATCGAGCTGGGCAACTTGACGCGGCGTGCTTGGGAAAAAGACGTGCAGGTGATGGTGGAAGGACCCGGCCACATGGCGATGGACGAGATCGAGGCCAATATGAGGATGGAGAAACGCCTCTGCCACGGCGCGCCGTTCTATGTGCTCGGCCCGCTGGTGACGGACATCGCGCCCGGCTATGACCACATCACTTCTGCGATTGGCGGCGCAATCGCGGCAGCCAGCGGCGCGGATTTCCTGTGCTACGTCACCCC
>DBFXIC010000351.1:0-9709 GCA_048455095.1 Anaeromassilibacillus sp. | reverse complement strand
GGCCATGGGGGCCTGCTGTGCTGTGCGTGTGCGCAGGGAATTCGTATACAGGAAACGCCGGGCGCGGCGGATACGGGCGCTGCATCGCGCGCCAATCTGCGCGGGTCAGCTGCGCCGGGCAGGTTGAACGGTTGACAGGGTCCCGCACCCGGCGTATACTGGATGGAAAATAGCGCGGGATTCTGAAATCCCCGGGATGGGAGAGGTTGTTCGATTTGATGGAGTATGTGTATGCAGTCATGTGGTTTATCGTCGGCTTACTTTTGATTTTCCGCTTTGGAAAGATGAATAAGATCTTTTATTTTGCGGGCGGTTTGTTCCTTGTAATGGGCGTCTGGTGGCTTGCGGGTGCAATTTGGGCGCAAGATCTGTTTGCTGGTATGCTGGGCTGGGTGTACCGGGGCCTGATGGCAGTGGCTTTGGTTTTGCTGTGCTTGGCGTATTATCGGGAGCGCACCAAGGACCACGACGGGGACTGACGCCGCAGTGCTTCCCAAACGGAGACTGAAAAGCGGTTGAGGGATACCTCGTCTGGACGCAGAGAGGAATTTCCATAGAAAGTGCAGTCCATTTTGGAACCGGGCGCATACTATGAGGGTGCGGGGCAAATATATTTCCCACCGCTTCACGATAGATTGCCCGGGCTGCGGACACAGGGCGGCGTTCGCGTCTTCGGCGTTCTCTCAGGCAGGTGCGCGCGAGCATGGGCTCGGCCGCAGGCGTTGGCTTTACCGGCGTTCTGCGCTTTGGAAGGGATGCGAGCCGCAGCGATCATCCTGACCGGGACACTCTGAGCGAATAAGCAGGCGCGAACGGACCTTGTCCCAAAGAAGGCGTCTATGAATTGAGAATAAAAGGGCTGCTGCATGCGCGCGGATGGGCATGCAGCAGCCCTTTTTATTGCCTTGCTCCGTATCTCCTGATATGCAAAAAGAAAGCAAGAAAAATCTGGCCTGTTTTCCTGGAAAATGGATGGTAAGACTACTTGGATGTCGGAAGAGTGTACGAGCTCAATCCCTCCGCGCTGCATGAAAGGGCTCCTTTTGCACCGACCGTTTTTTATCGCGGCGACTATTGGTTGAAAAAAAGAGAGATTTCGGATAAAATGGAGAAACAAGGAATCATCAGCGCCGCAGAGGAGATTCTTTTCGCTGGGTTGCCCCCGTTGGGGCGCGCAACGTCAATCGGAACGGTCTGTACCGGAGCACTTTCTGTTCCGGTGCCGCTGGAGCGGCGACTTTGAATAAAAAAGGGAGGACGCAGTCATGCTGATTGCACCGTCGATGTTGTCTTCGGATTTTTCCAAGTTGGGGGAGGAAACCGCACGTATGGAACAGGCCGGCGCGGATTGGATTCATCTGGATGTGATGGACGCCCATTTCGTCCCCAATCTGACCTTTGGCGCGCCGGTGATAAAGGCGATTCGCCCCTATACGAAGTTGCCCTTTGACGTCCATCTGATGATCAGCGAACCGCTGCGCTATGTGGACGACTTTTTGAAGGCGGGCGCGGACGTGATTTCTTTCCATCTGGAGGCGGAGAGCGGCATCCAGGAAACGATTGAAGCGATCCGTGCGGGCGGTGCAAAGCCCGCCATCGCGATTAAGCCTGGGACGCCCGTGGAGGCAGTGCTCCCGTTTTTGGACAAGCTCTATATGGTTCTGGTCATGACGGTGGAGCCGGGCTTTGGCGGCCAGTCGTTCATGGAGCCCATGATGGAAAAAGTCCGGACGCTCAAGGCGCACGGCGCGTTTGTTCAGGTGGACGGGGGAATCAACCCGCAGACCGCCGTTGTTGCAAAACAGGCCGGCGTGGACGTCTGTGTGGCGGGAACCAGCGTGTTCCATGCGCCGGACGCGGCAAGGGCCATTGAGACGCTCCGGGAAGGGAACGGGGTGGTCCTTTGACATTGCTGCCGCGCGGCGTCCGGTTGGAGCCGCACAGGGAAGAGCCGCTGAAACAGGGGATTCAGAGATTGCCGCCGCCCAAACAGCTGACGGTGCCGCTGATGGGATGCACGGTTCGCTCCGAGCGGCTGGTAGAGGCTGGGGACTGGGTGGAAAAGGGTGCGCCGCTCTCTGCACCGCAGTTTGCCGCGCCCACCCATGCGCCTGCGGCGGGACGAATTGCGGAAATCCGCGAACTGGAGCTCCCGCTGCAGGGGCCGAACCCTTGCGCCGTCCTGATCCCGGATTGGGAGCTGGATCTGCCGGAACAGGAGCCGCCTGCGCAGGCGCACCGGGAGGAACTGATCGCCATTGCAGCTGTCGCCGGTATTATCGACGAGTTCGACGGCCTTCCATTATATAAGAAGCTGAAACGTTTTCGTAGGCGTGGTGTGGATCTGCTGCTTGCGAACGCGATCGATGACGATCCCTATGTAGCCTCCGCCATAGCCACATTGCGGGAACAGCCGCAGATGGTCCTGGAGGGGATGGCCGCGGCTGCGCGCGCGTGTGAGGCAAAGGAGTGCCGCGTTGCCGTGAGCTCCCGCAAGGAGGCCCTCCGGTTGCGGTCGGCGTGTCCCGAGGCCGACCCGCTGACGGCAGGCGGGCGTTATCCCGCCCGTGCACTGCTCAAGCGCAATCTCTATGCCCAGGGGCATAAGACCGGCTTTGTGGGCGCGCAGGCGTGCGCCGCGTTTGCCGAGGCGCTGCGGACCGGCGTGCCGCAGACTGAAACGGTGGTCACGGTCGGCGGGGATGCGGTGTCCAGCCCCCGCAATATCCGCGTCCCTGTTGGGACGCCGCTGCAAGAATTGTTGGACTTCTGCGGAGTGGACGGCCGCCCCGGCGCGTGTTTTGTAGGATCGTCCATCATTGGGAAGCGTATAGCCGATCTCAACGCGCCGGTCATGTTGGATACCCGCGTCTTAATTGCCCTGCGCCGCCTGCCCCGGATCAGGACATTCCCGTGCATCGGCTGTGGAAGCTGTACCCGCGCGTGTCCCAGGGGCATTCAGCCATGGGCGGTATGCGACCAGCTTTCCCGGGAGACGCCCGATCCTCTGCGCATGGTCAATGTGCAGCACTGCATCGCCTGTGCGGCCTGCAGTCTAGCATGCCCTTCCGGGATCGATCTGGTCAGTCAGGTGCTTCGTGCGGCGGAGTATAAGAAAGGCGGTGAGTGATATGCAGGAGTCCCCGTGCCTCAAAAAAGAGCGAACCGTCGTCTCCATGATGTGGAGCGTCGTGCTTGCGCTCTGCGCGCTCTTGGTACTGCCAACGGTCTATTACGGATGGCGGCCGCTGGTCACTGCCTTTGGGACAGCGGCGCTCTGTTGGATTGCGGAGGCGTCGGTCTGCCTGGTCCGCCGCAGCGCGATCCATGCGTCGGATCCCTCCGTCCTGATCACAGGGCTGATCATCGCTTTGCTGATGCCTGTAAACGTCCCATTCTGGATGCCCGCCGTAGCAGCGCTTTTTGCGGTGCTGGTCGCGCGGGCGCCGTTCGGCGGGACGGGTTACACACCGTTTAATCCGGCTGCGGCAGGCGTGGCCTTTGCCACGATCTGTTGGCCGCAAAAAATGTTTTCTTATGTCAGCCCCTCCGTGGGCCAGAACCTGCCAGCCTTTGGGGACTGCGTTTATACGGCGGTTCGCTCTCCCGCCGGCGTGCTGAAGGATGGACTGAAACCCGACATTGTGCCGATGGAAATGCTTTGGGGCCGGTTTGTCGGGCCGATGGGCACGACCGCTATGTTGGTGATTGGCGCATGCTTTTTGTTCTTGATCTTGCGTCGCATCGCAAACTGGGAGGCGCCGGTGTTTTTTTTATTCGCGGCGGCGCTGTTTGCCGCCTTGGGCCCGCGCATTGCATGCAGTTCGCTGACCTCCGTCAAATATGAACTGATGTCGGGTTCCCTCTTCTTTTGCGCCGTCTTTATGGTGACAGACCCGGTGACCGCGCCCCGCACTGCGGTGGGGCGGTGCGTCTACGGCGTATTCGGCGGCATATTGGTGATGCTGTTCCGGCATTTTGGCGCTTATGAGCAGGGGGCGTGTTTTGCCGTTCTCGCAATGAATGCTGTGGCGCCGCTGCTGGATCGCGCGGTCTGCTCTGCGCGCGCATGGGGAGGGAAGATCGTTGAAAGCTAGAAATGGGCGGGAGCTCGCCCGCCGCCGTACGACCCGGCGCGAGCTGGGAACCATCTTTACCAACGGCCTGTTTTTTAAGAATCCCGTGCTGATCGGCGCACTGGGCCTCTATCCGGTGGTCGCAGCGGGGTATAATCTCCGTGCCGCTGTGGAGCTGTCACTTCTGTTGTTCTTGATCGCTGTTCCAACCGGCCTGGCATTTTGTTTGATCGGAGGGCTGATGCCCTCTTGGCTGCGCCCCGGCGCGGTGTTGGCGGTGAGCGCGCTGTTCTATATGCCGGCGGCCTGGGGGCTGAATCAAGTATTCCCGGGCTCCGTAAATACCTTGGGAATCTTCGCAGGATTGATGATCTGTAATTCCATGCTGCTCTCTCGCTGCAACGATTATGCGCCGTTCCATCTGGCACGGGCTGTGCTGGCGGACGAGCTGGGCAGCATGGCCGGATATTCCCTGGTGCTGTGCGGGTTTGCCAGCCTGCGTGAATTTCTTCAGCGCGGAAGCGTCTGGAACAGCCATGTCGGCACCTATATTGCGGCGGATAAGGGAACTTCGCTGCCGTTTTTCGGGTTTCTGCTGCTCGGCTTTGCCGCAGCCTTTACCAAATGGGCCGACGGACGGAGAGATAAAAAGGCCAATCAGGCGGAAAGGAAGGTGCCGCGCCCATGAAACAGTTTGCAGAGCTTTGTATGGCCGCCTTTCTTGCGGTGGCGGCGGAGAATCTCATCTTTACGGGAGGAATCGGTTTTAGCCGCGTCCTGCGCGCCGCGCGCAAACCCAGGACGATCGGCCTGTACAGTTTTTTTGTCGGGCTGTTTTCATTGATTTCCATCTTGACGGCATGTTATCTGGGGCCGGTGCTCATTTCAAATGGCACGTTGTTGTTCATGCGGCCGGCGGTTTATGCGCTTTGCGCCGCCTTGGCCTACAGTATCACCGCCTTCCTTTTAAAAACATTCCTGCCTCAAATTTATGAAAAGGTGGGAGCAATTCTTCCGCCGGCAGCGATTAACTGTGTGGTGCTCTCCATGCCCTACATGCAGAGGGATTTTACGCTGCACCCGCATGAGGCGGTCGGTTTTGCGTTGGGAACAGGGCTTGCGTTTTTTCTAGCGGCTCTGGTACTCTCTGAAGCGCTGGCGCGCCATCGGGGCGGAAATATGCCGAAAGCGTTTTCCGGGTTGCCTGCGGCGCTGATCTACGTGGGAATTCTTTCCATGGTGTTTGTTGGAATGACCGGCGGGAATTTATTCAGATAATATGATTAAGGAATTACAAACATGGAAATTCAAAATAAATCCCCTTTCTAAATTTCAGAAAGGGGATTTTGTGTAGGAATAAACAACAAATGCAAAATTCTATTATGAGAAATACATTGAGAGGTCAAAAGATAGATGCGAAATGCACAAAATACAAACTCCTTTTTGTACATAAAACAGAGGAAACGGTCCTCAATTTTCCAGGAAAGAGACAATCTGAAAATCGGAATGGTATAATATAGTACAAGAGAATTCACATTTGTAATTCTTTGTTACTTTGGCGTCCCTGACTGCGGTTGTGGTCAAAAGAAAGAATTACGGAAAAAGGTAAAATGGAGGAAGCAACATGAAGACAAAAAAGAACAGAATCGTCCTATCAGCGGTTTCTGTGCTGCTGGTGTTCAGCCTGCTGGTGGGCGGCACCATGGCATGGTTCACTGACACGGAAAAGGTCAATGGGAACTTTACAGCCGGCGTGCTGGACATCGAGGTGAATCCAGGCGAGGATGGCTATACCACGACTGAACCGCTGGAGTTCGAGAACCTGCGGCCGATGTGGTATGAAAACTTCTACGAAGAGCTCGAGCCGAAGATTGCTTTTGGCAATGAATTGGACAACAATGTCGCGGCTAATGGCATGCAGGACAGCGACTATCGTCCGGTGCCGGTGTATTTTAAGCCGTTGCAGATTGAGAACCGCGGCACGTTGCCGACAAAGGTGGATGTCTCCGTCAACCTTGGCGATCCGTGCAAGGACGGCGAAGAAAAAATCGAGTTGAGCGAGGACAAAAATACCGTCAATTGGGCTCACGAAAAGAACGGCAACTGCACCAACGGCCTGCAGAAGGTTCTGAAGATCTTCATTTACAAGCAGGAAGCGGGCAGCTGGAAGAGAATTGAAAACGTCAACCTGAACAAGCTTTATGATGACGCCGTGGCCGATCCGGATGGAGTGGCGGAACACAATACGGCACTTGAAACCGCGGATATATACACGACAGCGATGATCCCGGCGGGCGAGAAGGCAACATACGTCGTTGCGGGCTATTTGCCGGAGACCGTGGGCAACGAGTATCAGGGCAAGCATTACCATGCTGATGTGATGTTCAACGCCTATCAGATGGATGAGAACGCAGGCGGCGGTAACCCGGACTCGGGCAGCAGCGAGAAGCCGGATCCGGAAACCTATGATTATACGATTCATCACTATCTGCTCGATACCACGACTTCCCTGAAAGCAGATACCACAGGGAAAGCGGCTGCAGGCGAACTCACCTATACCCCCGGGAATATTGAAAAAGACGGCAAGACCTATGTGCCGGTACAAAATTCCTATACCTATACGGTGACTAAGACTGCTGCGGACAACGAGTTTGTAGCGTATTATGAAGAGGTTAAGAATCCTGTCGAAGTAAGAATCAGAGCTTACTATTGGGATACTGCAGCAAGCGAACAGCGCGCTTCCACGGAATTTACGATTAGCGTGGTTGATGGTCAGACGGTTGAATTGATGGATACGACCAAGGAAATTGCAGAAAACGTTCCGGCTGGCTATGTATTCGATGGCACTCCGCAGAAAAAGACGGTCACCTATCCCGACAATTTCCAGTTGGATTCTATTTCTGGAATGATGCGGGCTGACGTGAAGTATTTTAATGTTAAACCAGCAAAAGAAGATCCCGATCCGGAAACGAACCCCGAAGCGTATACCGTACGCGTGGACTATGTCGTTATGGATGGCGCAAATGAAATTCTGTTGAATGGGAGATCCAAGACATACGCGGACTTGGCAAAGGGCGACTATGTATTCCAGAGCTCTACTGCAAGCACGGATAGCAAAGACGGAAACACATATTCCTGTGTTGCGCCGCTTGGCTACAGATTTGCTCCGGCTGATCAGGCGAACAATGTCACCATTCCGGTGGAAAAGGGCCCCGCAGTAGTCAAGTTTATTGTTGAGCTGGACAATCCTGCGGATTGCGCCCTTCCTCATATCATTCATAATGAAACGGAATTGCGTACACTTGAACAGCATATGGATCATAATTTCCTGATCGCGAATGATTTTGCATTGACCAGAGGTTGGGAAACTCTTGGCTTAGGCAGCGATACGGATGTGCCGTTTGCCGGATTCTTTGATGGAAATGAAAACACCATTTCCGGACTTCATACAGTGAAGGATACCTATTCCAATATTGGCCTCTTTGCAATCAATAACGGTACGATCGAGAACCTGAATTTGACGGCAAATCAGATGGAAGGTTCGAGTGAAGTCGGCACAATTGCTGGTATCAATGACGGCAATGGCGTGATTAGCAATGTGCATGTAACGGCAAATTATGTTGGCGCCCTTTCTCAGGGAAGCAACGGTGGCTATGCAGGCGGCCTCGTAGGCAAAAATAACGGAACGATCAAGTATTGCAGCGCGGAGGTTATCGGATCCGGTGTTGAAAGAGGCGTGGTTGCCTACAACTATGCTGGCGGTCTGGTCGGCGGCAACTGGGGAACCATTGAGGAGTCCTATGCTCGCGCGGGCATCAACGCTGGATATGTGAATGATATTAACGCTGGTAACCTGTCTACCTATTATGCCGGTGGATTTGTCGGTGGTAACGTAGGTACGATTCGCAACTGCTATGCGGATGTCCCGGACTATATCGCGGGTGTACGGCGTACAGGCGGTTTCGCTGGCCTGAATGGAACGGCTGGTCAGATTACGTCCTGCTATGTTGTGCCTAACGATAAAGTTTATGGCGGCCAGACAGAAACATCTATCAGTATTGGCAAAAACGTTGGCTCTACAAGCAACTGCTATGCAGTTTCTACAACGAGCGGTATCGTAAATGGATTTACAAGAATTACAAAGAGCAATTTGCAGAATGGTTCGGCGGTGTCCGGATTTGACAGTTCCATTTGGAATTTTGTTTCTGGTCAGTATCCGGATCTTCTCAACAATGCAAGATAAGGAAACTGTTTAAAAGTTTCTGACATGTAAAACATGGCCTCGGCGAAATTCCGCCGGGGCCATGTTTTTTTATTTTAGACGGACAAATTGCATTAAAATACCCACACAGGGGGCAAACCGATTTGTGTACGGTAATGCTTCTGTGTGGGTGCAAAATGACATTCTGTTAGAAAAGAATTACATGACGAGAGAAATTATAAAGTCCGGATGAGCCTCTTTGAAAACATCGATACATCTTACTAGATCAATCAGAGCTTATAAAAGAATATAGCATGTAAATGGAAGAAATATAGCACATCAACCTATAGAAGTTTTAATATTTAATCGCCTTCAACAGCTCGTCCATCTTATTCCTCTGTGCCAGTTTTCCCGAGCCGTAAAACACAGTATCCTCGGTACGGGCCAGGACGAAATACAATTCGCCGTTTTCCACCGTGTACTTGCTGTAAGCTGCGGAGTCCACATTGCTTGTCTTGCTGGCGGTCGCCGGCGCGCCGATGACCTCCTTGATGTTGTTGTATGTGTCGGTTGCTGTCTGCTGATCCTTGCATACGGCAAAATCGATTTGCATGTCGATGGTCTTGTCGTAGGCGGAACGGGCGGCGGGATAGACATCCGGGTCGACGTTTGGTGTTTCCACGGTGAACCCAACCGCGGTTGCCTGTGTCTCAAACTCCTCGGCAGAGACGGGGGAACGCGCTGCGCAGCCGGTACAGAATAGTGCGACGGCCATCGCCAGTGCGAAAATCCTTGCGTGTATTGTTTTTTTCAATTGTAACCCTCCAAATAATTTTGTCTTCCGTTTCTTCGTTTGATTAGTCCCTGCAAAATACAAAGCAGATATATCTGCTCCGTTTGTTACCAGAGAAATCTATTCTATTTTATTATACGACTTTTTTTCAATTTGTATAGAGGAATTGGCGCATGAAAAGCAAATGGAGTGCAAATATTGGCAATTTTGCACCCAAAATCAAAAGAGGAGGCTTTGTGGAGCCCATCGATATCTGTTTTAAGATGGGTGAGTGGAAAGTTTTAGGCAAAATGGCCGACTCAAAGTTTTTACTAGGGAGCGCAAATGAAAGATTATCTCCTGTGAATGCTGTTATACATACAAATTTTGCTATGGGAAATAGGCAGATTGCGCACAAACCTTCCAGTTCCCAAAACGGAATTTGCCTGCGGGTAGCGGGCGATAGAGATATGGATTCTTGTTCGGGTTCCAACAAGGCCCGAATCTACCTTCTTTATACGCATACTTCTATGAATTATTTTCTCCGAAAGCACAAAGAGTGAAGGACTGACAGAGGGAAACGATATAGGAATGATATACGAAAAAAATTGGAAGTATTTTTGTTTTATATTAAGAATATTAAGCCCGATTGGCCTGATC
>DBFXIC010000350.1:0-3871 GCA_048455095.1 Anaeromassilibacillus sp. | reverse complement strand
GGTCTTGACGGTCCCGTCGATCTTTCCTACAATAAAAAACATCTCATGTCGCCGGACAGGCTGTTAAGCCGCCTGCATATTTTATTAAAGCGCCCATCTCAGGGCAATCAGCCAAAACGAGGTGTCACATGTCAGAAAATATACCGCTGCGAATCATTGCGCATATCCACAGCGATTTCCCCACCAAATTTGGTATCCCGCGTCAAAGCGGCCTGATTCATGAGCTGAAGGCAGCCGTTGTCTTTGAGCCTGAATATCGCAATCCGGACGCGTTGAGAGGGCTGGAAGGGTATACCTACATCTGGCTGATCTGGCAGTTTTCAGAAACCGCGCGTCAGGGATGGTCGCCCACCGTCCGGCCGCCGCGTCTTGGCGGGAACACGCGCATGGGCGTCTTTGCAAGCCGTTCCCCGTTTCGGCCAAATCCCATCGGCCTTTCATCCGTGCGCCTTGAACGCATTGAGCTGCAAAGCCCCTTCGGTCCCATTCTTCATGTGGCGGGCGCTGATTTGATGGACAACACCCCCATCTATGATATCAAGCCGTATCTGCCCTATGTCGATTCCCATCCCGATGCCGCCGGCGGTTTTGCCCTGCAATCGCACGAGGGCTTTCTGCAGGTAAACGTCCCGTCCGGGCTTTTGGAGCGCATCCCGCCCGATCGCCGCGACGCTCTGCTTGCCGTTCTGGCGCAGGATCCGCGTCCGGCCTATCAAAACACGCCCGACCGCGTTTATGGAATGGAATACGCCGGTTTTGAAATCCGGTTCACCGTAAGCGGGCATACGCTTACGGTTTGTGAAATCATTGCCGAATGATGAAAAACGGGCTGCCTGTTTTATGCAGGCACCCCGTTTTTGTACCAAAAACGCATGCGCATTTTTGTGTATCAAACGCCGGGCAAAAGCGCCCTGAAAATCCGGCAACACTCAATACGTCGGATTTTCAACCTCGATCTTATCCACCTCGCGATAGGGAGCGAGAGTGGATATCATCTTGACCGGAGCGTCGTAGGCATTGCGGCAGTAATGGACTTCTTCCGGCTCAATGTGGATTAAATCGCCGGCGGAAAGCGTGTGGACAACCCCGTCGACGACAATATCGATCTTGCCTTCCAAAATAAAGAAATCCTCCTCCATCACATTATGATAATGGGCGCGGAAATCCTGACCAGGCATAAACTGCACGACCGCAAAATTCATCCGTGGGCCTTTCATCAGATACTTGGGACCGCTGTCCCCAAAACGGTACTCGCGGTCATTTTCATTGATAATAAACATGGTTGTCTCTCCTTTTTCTGTTTGTATTCTCAGGAACGTCCATCCAGCCGATACTTTGCACATGGAAGACGGGATATTTCTTCCACGCCTGCGGATTCAGGACAGCCCCGGGGCAATCCACATATTTTTGGTCAGCTTGCGGTCGCACAGCTCCAACTGCGCGCGATAAACCTCCCGCCATGGTTCGTACATCTTCTCATAAATCTCATGATTGCCGGGGTCCGGCTGGAAGGTGCGGTCTATTTTAACGCAGCGGCGCGCCCCTTCGGTAATCGACGGGTAAATCCCCACGCCATAACCTGCAAGGATCGCGGCGCCGAGCGCGGTCGCTTCTTTGACGACCGGCGTCACCACAGGTTTGCCTGTCACATCCGCCAAAATCTGGCACCACAGCGGACTCTTTGAGGCCCCGCCGGCAAAGATCAGCCGGTCCGGTTCGCCGCCGACCGCATCTTTAACCAGTTGGATGTGGCCTTTCACCAGCATCGCCGTGTTTTCAAGAATTGCGCGGTAAAACGTATAGCGGTTGAATTTTTCCGGATCCAGTTCGAAGTTCGTAAACGTGGGGGAGGCATGTTTCCAGTTGATAAAATTCATCACATCGCTGAAACAGCACATCATGCCATAGCTGCCCGTGGGAATCTTGGCGGCCTGTTCGTCCATCAGCGCATAGGGGTCCCTGCCGGTCCTTTCCCCCTCCTGCTTCTCCAGCTGGCAGAAGCCGTCGCGAAACCACCGCATAACAAGACCGGGTTTAAAGGCCAGCGCTTCATACTGCCACAATCCTGGAACTGCATGGCAGTTGACGCGCACACGGGCATAAGGGTCGGTTCTGCCGCTTTCCGTATTAAACTCATACTGCCAGAAGCTTCCTCCGAACACCACGGCCTGCCCGGGGTCAGAGGCACCCACACCGATTGTCCCAAGCTGGCAGTCGCCGCCGCCGACCACGACCGGCGTCCCTGGCGCAAGACCCGTCTGGAGCGCGCCGGACTCATTTACAACGCCCGCTACCGTTCCGCTCTCAAGCACCCGCGGGAAGATGTCGCCGCGCAGGCCGCATCTTTGGGCGATCGAAGGGTCCCAATTGCGGCTCTGCAAGTCGAACAGGCCTGTTGTGGAGCCGTTGCTCGGTTCCACGGCAAGCACGCCTGTAAGCTTATAGATCAGCCAGTCGTTGAACATCCCCACCACAGCGGTCTTTTCATAAATTTCCGGCATCTTGTCCTTGACCCACAGGATACGGGGAATCGCGTTGAGCGCGTAGCTCTGGCCGGACTGTTGGTACAGCTGCTTTTCCAGCTCCGGATTTGTACTGATCAGCCTGCCCACCTCGTCGGTGCTTCGCGCATCCACATTGGCGCAGGCCCATATCTCGTTTCCGTCCTGATCGTAAAGCAGGATTCCCTCTCGCATACATGTGGTGGAAACCGCAGCGATTTCGTCCGGGGCAACGCCTGTTTCATGCAGGACATCCCGGATGCACCCGCTGGCAAGCCCCCAGTTATGTACCCAGTCAAAATCCATGCTGCCGGGATAGCGCGGGTCCTCGCGGTGCGTCCACTCCTGCTGTGAACATCCTATCTGATTTCCGTCCAGATCAAAAACCACAGCGCGGACGCTGCCGGTCCCTGCATCTACCGCCATCAGGTATTTCGCCATTGTGGAACCAACTCCTTTTTTAAAATATTATCTTTCATAAATCAAACGGCGCCCGAAGGCATCACGGCGTCTCGGAGGTCTTCAACAGCATGGCGGCCGTTTCCTCGTCGGTAATCAGGATATCCAAATATTTGCCCCTGAGCGCCGCGTGGATGGCCTCCGCCTTGTGCCGTCCACCCGCTACGCCGATGACATTGTTCATCTTTTTCAGCTCCTCGAGCGGAGTGCTCAAAAGCCTGTTATCCAATCCGCTTTCAACCGGGTTTCCATCCTTATCGATAAAGTGGCTGAGCAGGTCGCCCACCGCGCCCTTCATCGTCAGCAGCAGAACATCCGCCTGTGTGAGAATGCTGTTTTTGATGATGGTGGCGTCTTCGCTCATACTGCCGATTCCCACCACCGTCATGGCCGCCTCCCTACTCATCTGTTGAATGCGCTGCACAGAGTCCTCCTTGCGGATCTCCTCCACCATTTCGGGATTGCTTAAAAAAAGTGGAGACGGGATCAGATGCAGCCTCGCGTTAAAAATACTGGACTGGGCATTGGGCAGGTAATGGTTCACCCCGCCTGTCAGCGCGACCACATTGATCGGTGTTTCCGCCCTGCGCGCCAAATGGTTCAGAACCCGACTCAAAGTATCACCGTATCCCATGTTGATGAAATAATTTTTGTCCAGCCGGTCGCTGATATAGATGGCGGCGGCCTGCGCAAGGCTCTCGTTGAGATCGCCGACTTGTCCGTTGACCGGGACGACCCACACGTCCTGAAGGCCGAAACGGGTAATCAGTTCCTTTTCCACCTGCATTCTCCGGTCGCTGTCCTGCCGGATATGGAAGCTGATGACGCCGTCCTGACGCGCCTTTTCCAAAAGCCGGATCACCCGTACCCTGCTGATCTTCAATAATTTCGATATATTCTGCTGGGTATAG
>DBFXIC010000349.1:0-2589 GCA_048455095.1 Anaeromassilibacillus sp. | reverse complement strand
GGTAAGGCCCAATCCAATAATCCGCTTTGCACTGATCCGGCCAAGGACAATTTGTTTCAGCGTTCAGCCTGGGGAACCAGCCCCCCCCAGCCTTATCGACAAAATGCCTCAGCGTAAAATCTAATATCTTTTTGGAAATCTGTAAAAAATGGCTTTCTCCCGTCATTTCCCATGCGTTTAAAAAGCCTACTACCGCCTCCGTCTGTTCCCACCAACTCCAATAGCGCGTCTTTTTCCCTGTTTGAGGGTTAACCTCGGAGATAACCGCACCATCTTCCGTCACGCCCACCTCTGAACATACTCTAGCCATGCAAACGCAAACCGGCCCGACGAGCTGCAACAGTTCCGCTTCCCCAAGCGCTCTCGCTGTGTCCCACATCAACCAGCTCCCCTCAATATCGTGTCCGTTGGAAAACTCGCAAGTGGTAGGCGCCCAATCCTTACGCTGAAAAAAATAAAAATGTCCGGATACCGGATCTACCACCTTTTGGACGAGCAACTGCAACTGGCTTCTTGTCCAATATTTGACCAAAGCGTTTCCCGTCACTTTATAAAGGGTGGTAAACGCCTCCAACACATGCAGTTGCGTATTCATGGTTTTCTCGTCAAACGGCGTCCGACTCATCCCTTGAACCCAAGGCGCACGTTCCCAATTCCTGGTGAAGCTTTCTAAAAAACCTTTGTACTGCCAATCATACGCTTTGTCTAGGAGCAGGGAAAAAACGCCCATCGCTTTTTGAACCGCTTTTTGATCCCCAGACGCTGCCCCGTATTCCGCCAGCGCATACACCGCATAGGCGTTTCCGTACACGCTTTTAGTCGAATCCAAAACCTGCCCGTCCGGGCCGACTTGCGTAAAATATCCCCCGTATTCTTTGTCCTCAAAAAAATCGGTGAGATAACAGTAGGCACGTTCCGCATAGAATAACCATTTATCTTGATGTAAAATTTTTGCAGCCTTAGAAAATGTCCAAAGCAATCTTGTAGTCAAAATAATATGCCTGGGTGCGTTGAAATCCATTTCATTTTGGATGGTAACCCTCCCCGCGAATATCCCTTGCTTTTTGTCAAACGCACAGCCGCTCCACCAAGGCAGGATATTTTCCGTAAGTTCACGGTACGCCGCCTGATACATGCCCTCTAAAAGCTCATTTTTCCCCATTTTCTTGCCCCCGTTTTTGATATAGGGATGGGTTGACCCCCACTGCCCTTTTAAACACCTTTGAAAAATACAGCGAATCCGGATAACCCACTTCCGCAGCAATTTCCTTAATCGGACGCTTTGTCCGCATCAAAAGATCCTTTGCCCGTTCAATGCGCAGGCACTGGACATATTCCATCGGCGTACTGTCATAAAAGGTTTTAAAAATACGATTGATATAAGCTGGCACGAAGCCAAAAACATCAGAAAGCTCTTGCGCGGATATTGCGCTTTTATAATTAGTTTCCAAATATTGCACAATCGCTTCCGCAACCGTCTTTTTGTCCCTACCCAGCATGCTTTGCGGACAAAGTATTTCTTCCGCCAAATATTTTGTTTGGGCCATAATATTTTCCAGTGATTGATAACTTTGCAGAATTTCCAGCAAGGTTTGGTCGTATTGAAAATAATTAGTTTCTGGCAGTCTACTGCAAAGGGCAGAAAAGAAATTCCTGAACATGCACTCGATTTCTTGCTGGCGAACCGGCTTGGCCGAAATACATCCGAATATTTTTTCAATAATGGTTGCAACCTTTTCGTATTGAAGGTTGTACCGGATTTCCGCAATTATCTTTTCTATCTGCAAATCTGTCCTTTCATCCCTCGCTATCTTTATATATGCGGAACCCTGGTCAGGCATCACCAAAAGCGAGGATCTGCAAAAAAGCTGGTGCTCTGCGGCGTACCCTTGCATCTCCTTATATTTTTCGTAAATATTTTTGAACTCCACTGTATTTTGAAAAAAAACCACCGTTAAGTAATTTACAAACGGGTTAATGCTCAAAAAAATCTTTTGCACGCCTGAAAACTCTATCGAAAGGCCCTCGATAAAAACAACCCGTTCGGCTTCCTTTTTTCCCGCGACAATATGGTACTCGCAACAAGGAAAAATTTCTTTCATCCGTTCCAAAAGGTTTATTTCTTCCCAAATACGAAGATACATTTCTGGAAAATCCAGGTTTTGGGCGCCGCATGCGCCAATATTCAACAGCAGAATTTGATAAACGGAAGAGATGTCTTCTGTTTTCTTTTTTAGGGTGAGTACGTTTTGCAAATAATTCTGCTTCTTTTCCCTACCGTAGGCATAAAATGTGCTGACTACCTTATCCAATAAAAGATCGAATTGGTTTTTCTCCAAAGGTTTCACCAAATAATCGAAAACCCCTAGTTTAAAAGCTATGCTGACATATTCGAAATCAGTGTAGCCGCTGAGCACCACCTTAATTATTTCGGGATTTAGCTGATTAATATGCCGGATGACTTCCAATCCGTTTAAAATCGGAATATTAACGTCGATAAAGGCAACGTCTATTTTTATTTGTTCCAGCAGATGCACCGCTTTTTCTCCCGTGGAGGCACGGGCAACCACTTTAAACTCATCGCTATAT
>DBFXIC010000348.1:0-10686 GCA_048455095.1 Anaeromassilibacillus sp. | reverse complement strand
GCTGCTTCTGGCGCGCGCTGCAAAAATATCAAGAATCAACATGGTGCGGTCGACGGTCCGCACACCGCTGATGGATTCAATATTGCGGATCTGCGTGGGAGAAAGTTCGCAGTCAAACACCAATAAATTGATGTCATAATTCTTACAGAACGCTGCGATTTCCTCCATCATGCCCGAACCCACACAGGTCGCCGTATCGGGAGCGGGCCGCTTTTGGGTCATCGCGCCGCAGGGTTCCGCGCCTGCACTGCGCACCAGTTCATATAATTCCGCCAGGGACGCCTCCGCGTCATATTCCCCGGTATCCACCGCGGCCAATAGCGCACGTTCTGGTTTCTTTTCATTTTCTAGGCTCTCCAAGGGCGCCGCCCCCTTTCTAATGATTTTATTCTACAATATCCAGCAAAAGCTTGTCAAATTTGTTTTAGCGGAACAGCATATACCCATATCCGCCGCTCGCCTGATTCAAATTATTCGCCATACTGTTTGTGGCAGGCGTTCCCTGCGCCTGCTGCACGGTAAGCGTGCTCCCCGTCAGCACCGCTCCCTGTGTGGCGCCCTCCTGCGTGGCAAATGCAAAGTTGACCCGGTAATAACCGGAGCGGTATTCCGTCGGCGGCACGTCCATCTGGAACACGATGGCCGCCTGCGGCGCAAAGGGAAGCGTGATTATCCGGCTCGCCGAACCAGTCCCATTGTAGCTCCCCACCGTCACGCTACTGCCCAGGAGCAGGCGGTCCGCGGCGGAGAGATGCGCTTGTGCATCTCCAAAATGTTCGGTCAACAACGCGTCAATCGTATCGTTGTCCGCCACAAAGTCGCTCCGAGACGGCTTGTCGGTGCCTTTCCACCGGTTCAGCCCCAAGCTTGTCTTTTGTTCTGTGGGCATAGTTCCTCCTTATATTTCAAACATCGCATCCCCGGCGAGCTCCAATTCATCCCAGGTTTTCCCCTGGGCGTCCCACTCGTCAAAGGTCTGCTCTGCACGGTCAATAGTATTCCAGGAAAGTGTCCGGAAATCCAGGGTTACGTCGAGGTGCGCGGGTAAAAAACGGGCGAGGTATTCCACAGCGCCCGCCCGCGCCTGCGCATCGGCCGGTCCGGAGCAGTTGAAAGTCAGCTTCTGCCCTGCGGGATCTTCCAAAATTTCGGCTTCCACGCTCACGGACCGGAACAACGTCAAAAAATCATTTCGTGTAAATGCGTTGGCATCCACCGTCCCGCACTGCAGCAGCGCTTTTCGCCGCGATTCAACCGTCCCGTTCGGCTTTAATCCAAACAGCAATTCCCGGTTGGAAAGCCCCTCTTCCTCTGCCGTCTCTACAAAGCTCTCCCGCTTTAAAACCGCAATCCGCTCGTACAGCACATCCAAAGCGGCGCTGTACGCCGCCAGCTCGCAGTCCACCAGCGTCTCTCCCGATAATGTGTATAGCCCTGTGGTGCGCAAGGCTGCCGCCATCGTGTCCCGCGCCGTCATACGCCGCCCTCCTGGACGGTTATGGCGCCCAGCACAGCCAATTGGTTCGGACGCATCATCTGGTCGGAGGAAGCGCCCCCGATCAGCACGCAGTTTTCCAGCGTCTCCGTAGCAAAAATTTTTGCATACAGGGCGGCTGTCCGCACGGGGCTGCCCACGGACAAGCCCGCAAAATACGATTGCACCGCGTCTTTCACCGCCTCAGAAGCTTCTGCAAAAGCAGTTCCCATGCGGGGATAAATTTTCACCGTCACCGGGCACGAGATCTCGAAGGCCGCGGCCACTGTTACCCGCACGTTGATCTCGCGCAATTCATCGAACATTGCCTGCACGCGCTGGACAGTTTCGCTGCTTGCGGCTGCGCCGCCCGCGCCCAGATAGATACTGATCGTCCCCGGCCCATCTTCTTTGGGTACGACATTGGCAGAATGCACGCCCTCGTCCCGCATAGCCTGTTCCCGATAAAACGCCGCGTTCGTGCCGTTGGAAAGGTTTGCGTAGCTCTGTGAAAGGCGCAGGCGCAGCTCGTCATCGCTTTCCGCATCCGTGCCGCCGGTAAACGCCGTTCCATTTCGCACGTCTTCGATCCCGGGCGGCACAGTGATCAGCGTCTTGACCGCGCCCACCGCCGCGTTGCCGTCCCTGCCCGGCTGTTCCGCCTGCGCCGCGACCGTCACCGAGGTCTTGTTGGCCGCAAGCACCACTTCCTCCGTAGTCACATACCGTGCGCCGCCCTCGCCCGGCACGGCACAGACGGTCCCTTTTGCGACTGCTATATCGTACCACAGTGGTTTTGCGCGGGAAAAGGTGAGCATTCCCGTCGCTGCCTGCGCCGGGCGGCGCCTGATCCCGCGCTCCGCCGCGCGCAGTTCGAGCGATTCCCCCAGGGCCGTCTGGGCAAAGGTCTGCCGTTCCAACCAGTCCACCGCGGCCGTCAAGGAGTAGACCTCCCCGGCCAGCACCCGCAGGCGGATGCCGATGTCGGACGCCTCGGAGGCCGGATAGCCGGCCAAATCCTCAAATTTTTCCCGCATCCGGCCCAGGATCATTTCATACGTCTCCATTATTCGTCACCTCGATTTCGCCCCTACCTCCGTCCCACGAGAGCTGTACCCGCACGATCAGGGGCTCTGTTGCACTGCATATGGCGCGCTCCACATGAACCTGCGGCAGCGTCCGCAGGGCCTCCTGCGCCATGGCGCGTGCATTTGCATCGTTATCCGGCGCGCCGGGCTGTAGGCTGTACAGCTTGCTCCCAAGCTCTGGCCGGTATGCGAAGCGTCCCAGCGGAACGCGCAAAAGGATGGCCGCGCGCTGTAAGAGCTCCTCTTCTCCGGAAAGCGGACGCGGTAATCCATTCGCGTCCAGGCCGAAATCCCCGTTTTCAATTGCCGTGTCCATTCGTCACTCCTCCTGTGCGGCAAAGACCTGGCCGTTGATGACCACTTCGCCGTTGTTCTTCAGATGGATGTGCGCCCCACCCTGGGAGAACAAAAGCAGTTCCCCCGGCTCCAAGTTTGCTTCCTCTACTACCGTCCCGGTGCAGACCATGCCCTCGGTGCTGTCCACCAGCACGGCCCGCGCTGCGTCCGGCGGCAGATAGGCGATCCCCCACGGTGCTGCCAGAGAAAGATCGCGGTATTCCCCGCGTCCCTGCGCTGTTGTGCCGCCCGTCGTCTGCGCCATCTCGGCGGTGGGCCTTTGCCGGGCGCCCTCTGCGATTTTTTCAGAAAGCCACATCAGGGTTCCCCCTTTCTACGCAGCGTCACTTTGCAATTTTCGCCGTTGTTATCCAGCACGTAGTCCCAGGCGGCCACATACAAATTCTTCGCGGCGGCAGTCCTCGCCGCCGTCCCGAGCGGCGGAAAAATAGTCCCAGGACACCGCACCTGTACTGCAAACGCCTTCCCGCGCGCCTTTTGCAGCAGGGATTCCGCCTGTTGCACGTCCGTACCACTTAAGAACCGCCGCCGCGTCACGCCGCGCGCGGCGGACTCCTCATCCCGCAGCACCGCTCTGTACGAGGACGCACTCCCCGTGCGCATCCGCAATTCGGAAATCCGGTAAACGTCCTTCCAAACCGTCCGCATCTCCGTAAAGGGAATCCCCGCCGCATTGGAAAACACGACCTCCCCCTCCTGTGCTGCGCCGGATGCGTCCAGCACCGTGCCACGGGCTACCAGCCGCACGCCCAAGAAGGTCTTGCAAAAGCCCTCCAACACCTGCCATTCGCTCATGCCCTTTTCCACCGTGTACACCCCGCCGAGCACCTCGTCCCGCCCCACATATCCGGTGAACCCATATGGCGCGGCGTGCCGCTCGAACAGCAGCTTTAAGGACGGCATGCGGTATGTCTGCGGCTCGGCCTCGTTGTCCAGAAGCAGCGCCGCTCGGCTTCGCGCGGAGAGCTCCGCCATCGCGCCGGTTCCGCTCTCTTGAATTGCCTGTTCATCCACAATGCCGTCGAACAACAATTGCCCCCGCCTGTCAAAACATTGGACGCCGCAGAGCGTCCCCACGCCTTCCCAGACTGGGAAGCGCGCCTCCATGCTGTCCGCGGGCGCGTCCTCCTCGCTGCGCAGGCGCAGGCGCATCGGCGCGGGCAGGCGGAGCAGCCCACCGTCCGGTGTGATTCCCACACAATTCACGGCAGCGCCACCTCCGTCCCCGTCTCCAACCGGTTCGGAAACTGGATCAGCGGATTGCACTGGAGCAGAGCGTCCACCGTGACGGAAAAGCGGTTTGCCACATCCCACAGCGTTTCTCCTTCCGCACAGACATACCGTTCCGGACGCAAAATGCCGTCGTCCTGCAAAGCCGCTTCATCCTCGAGAAATTGAAAGCTGTAGTCGACCGCATTTGGGCGCGCTTCTCCCAGCATCTGTAAAGAGGAAAAAATTGCTCGGAACGGCGCGATCCCTGGCACGCACAGTACGCCGCTGCCGTCTATTCGGAAAACCGCCGCCAAACGCCCGAATTCTTCTGCCGCGGCCTTCCCGAGAAAGCACCCCTTTCCCGTCACTACCCGCCTGCGGCAGCCCAGATCCTGCAGGGCCTCTCCGGCCTGGGGGAGCGTGAGCCGCTTGACATTGCGCTCGTACTCTACGCGCAATGTCTCCGGATTCCGCTTCCAGACAAAGCTGCCAAAGCGCATCGCCCTTCCCTCCAGGCTCATGCTTCATCCTCCTTCAGCTCCTGCGGATAGCGCCGTACGTCGCGTTCCAGCCGCTCAGACAGCTGTTCCGCTAAATCCAACCCATCGTCCAAATTCATCCTTCCTCCTCCGTACACAGGGCGGTTTCCCCCGCCCGCCGCAGGACCGCCCAAACATATAGGCTTTCCCCTTCGAGCGATTCCACGTCCGCGCGCGTCACAAGATAGGCATCCTCTGCCGTCTCGACCATGTCTCCCGTCAACAGCTTTTGTTCCGGCGTTCCGGTATAAAGGTAGCACTGGGGCGCCTCGTCGCTCTGCCTGCGCAGCGGGCGGATCACCGCTCGCGCCTCTTTTCCGTTGGCGGTTACCTTCTGGCCGTATTTTTCCAGCATATGCCGCACCAGTTCTTTTTTCGTCACAGCCTTCGCCTCCTACATCCGCTCAAACACAAACGAGACGTCGTTCAGATACGGCGCGGCCGTGGCTTCGGATTCCCGCCAGAGCTGCCGGGCGCGCTCCACATCCGCCGCGCCCTTCGTCACCCGCACGTCGCCCACGGAAAAACTGTTTTCCACGCCTGTCGCGGCGCTCATCAGCGCCCAGCGGTAGAATGCCAGCGCCGCGGCCGCAGCGCACAGCGCCAATTCCCCCATCAGCCCTACGTCAGCCTTTGCAATACCCGCAATCTGTGCCCGCGCGTTTTCACACAGCAGCCTGTATTTTCCAGCCTGCTGGGAATCGAGTCCCGCCAGTACGGCGAACTGCTCCAAAATCTCCTGCGTCTCCATATCAGCCCGCCTGATAGCAGAGCGTCTTGACCGCCCCGTCGAAAATCTTGGCAAATCCCGCAATGGTGCTGATGGACGCGCGCTCCAGCTGGCGGTCGATCAGCTTGTCGTAGTCGGTCGTCACGCCGCCCGCCTGCACCATTTCCAGCGCGCAGGTCTTGTCCAGGCCAATCACGCCCTTGGCCGTGAGCGACGGCGCGTGCAGCAGCGCTGCGCCGAGCGGTGTGACCATCTTGCCGGTCCCCTGGAAATTCAGCCCCGCCTGCGCGTCGCGCATCTCGCTGAGATTCAAGATCTGCTGCATGGTCTGCGTGGATGCGAGCATGGTGTTGAGTTGGTACGGGGCAAGACCTCCCCAAAGGGAGACCAGGCCCGCATAGTCCACCGCACCGCCCGCCGTTCCGAGGTTTTCCGCCGCACCGCTGTCGTCGTCCCCGTTCACCAGCACGTCGATCGCGTCTCCGAGCTGGGCGCGCGCGATATATGCGCCGATCTGGCGAAGCGTCACCGTGAACAGGTCGAGCTTCTGGAAGCGCAGCGCCTCATAGGAGGCCACCAGCATCCTGCCGCGTTTGTGCAGCCGTACCAAATGCTCTTTGGTCGTCACCGTGGTCTGCGGGATCGCCGCGCCCTCGGCCACGGGCTTCAGGGATTTGTCATCGTTGGACGGCTCGGAAGCTAACGTGCGGTAATCCATGCCGGTGATGTTCGTCACGGTCGCGACTAGATTCGGCAGAAGGTCGGCTTGCTCCATGCCTTGGCGCACCGCCCGCGTCACATATTCCGGAAACAGCGCGGCAGAGTCCCCTGTCTGGAAAAACTTTTCCACCAGGTCGGAGCCGGGCCCGCTCACGCGGATGTCAAAGCGCTTGAGCTGCCTCTGGTAGGCGTCGAGTCCTTCCAGCGGCGTGCCGCGGTAGTTCTCCGAGGAATCGAGCTCCTCCAGCGTCTGGGTAAAGCTCTTTCCCGGCGCATTGTACATGCCCTTTTCCAGTTTCAGGTTTTCATAAAAAGCCATTGATTTGTTCCTCCTTTTTCCCGGCTCACGCCAAAATAATGCCGCAGGTCCCCGTGGGCTCGTCCACATCGGTCACCAGCAGTAGCCTGCCGGTTGCCTCCGCCTGCACCTTGCCCGCGCCGTCCGCGTTGATGGCCTGATATCCCACGGTGGGCTTGGTGCCGGAATATGGGAGCTTCACATAGCCCGCCGTCTGCACCGACGCATATCCACCGCGCACACTGAGCGCTACGCCGCAGAACTTGTCCTTGGCCGTGCACGGGGCCACCGTGCCATTGGCACTGATCTTGACGGGCAGGCCCGCCGTCACATTCCCGGAGACCGCGAACGTCGCCGCGTTCTCACCGTATCCATGCAAAGAAATATCCATTGTTATTCCTCCTTAAATTTGAAACGCGCGGTTTTCCGTACTTGCACCTCTCTTCGCAGGCGCCAATTGCGGCGTCAGTGGAAGCGTCTCCTCCGCGCGCTTGCGGAACGCCTTCTCAAACGCCCGCAGATCGTCGAGCGGCATGGTCTGCGCCGCGCGCTCCATCGCCTGCAGGGGCACCTCTGGCGCCGCAATCCCACAGAACCGCACCACGCTTTTTTCCAGCTCCTCGCGGTACTGTCTGCCACATGCCGCCTGTTTGCGCAGTGCGTCGACCTCCTCGGCGAGCCGCCTGCGATCCGCCGCATTCAATACCAGCTCCCCCTCCCCGGGGAGGCTCTTCCAAACTTCTTCCAAATCCCGTTCCCCCTTTTCCGTAAAGCTCTTGATGACGCCCGCCTCGCGCTGGGCCGGCACCGCCACAAACGACCACTCATACGCGTCCGTCGGCTCGTCCAGCACCGCGCAGCACAGCACACCGTCGTACCGTTTTCCCTTCACATGTGCGCAGCCGTCCTTCCGGCGGTCCGCGCCGCACACCGAGCACGTGATCTTCGCCACTGCACAGCCCACGCTGACCTCCTTCTTGATGCCGCTTTCCAGCTCCAGGATAAAATTCTCGTTCTTCTCACAGCGCGGCAGATACGCCCGCGCCACCAGCCGGCAATAGGGCTCACCCGCCTGTGTCACACGCCCGGGCAACTCCTCCACCCGGCAGTCGTAAATGCGCGCCGCCTGGTTCTGCGCCTGCGGCGCATGGTCAAAAATACCCGTTTTCCCCAGGAACAGCTCTCCCAGCGTCCGCAACGCGCCGACGGTAAACCGTTCCCCGTCCCGGTCGATCTCGTTGTCGCACAACACAACGGAAAAGGCATACAACTCCTCCCCGCTGAACCTGCGCCGCGTGTATCGGTTGATCTGTTCCAGCTCTTCCGCCGTCAGCGCGTCACTTTTTAAAAGCACCTGGCCTGTCTCCTTCACACGCCGCCCTCCTTCTTGTGTAACGTTTCTTCAATTTGTGCCGCCCGCGCATTCATCAGGCGCGCGTTGGCCATATCCACCGCATCCTGCAGGGTAATGGTGTCCCAGTCGATCAAAAAGCGCGGTTCCCGCCCGTGCAGCCGCATCCAGAGCGTGCAGATTTTCTCAATCGCCGGGTTCAGCAGCCTTCGGTACGCCTCCAGCTCGCTGGTCAGGATGTCCGCCTGCTGGCTGGACATGCGCTCCGTGGAGGACCACGACAGGCCCAGCAGGAACGGCGGGAGACCGAGCTTTGCGACGATCTCCTCCAACATCTGCCGCACCGGGACATTGCTGTCCAAAATCTGGTTGTCTGCGCCGATCGCCTTGATATTGACGTCGCCCACCGCCACAAAATCGCTTACGCTATCCTTGCGCATGGCACGGCTCCACTCCTGCGCAATCTGCTTGGCGCGGTCCTTTGCAAAAGCGCGGTCGGCTGCGTCGTTCGACGGCTTATAGGTCACCGCAAAGCGCACGTCGCCTACGCGCTCCCAGTTTGTTCCGAGAGTCCGGTAAATCTGCATCAGAATCCCGCTGACAAACGGCAGACCCTGTAACAGGGAGACCCCCTTTGCACTGCCGGGCGGCGGATTCAATGCCGATGCCATTACCAGTTCCGGGTAGCGCACTGGGACGCTCTCCCCCGCCTCCCTGCGGCAGACCGTGATCGACAGCGGCGTACCCTCGCGCAACTCCACGTCGTCCAGAGACGCGTTGTACAGCGCGCCGATCTCCCCGGAGGCGTCCGGCACAATTTCCCCCACTGCGTTCCCAAAGGTCAGCAACTGGGAGAGATAGGTGTTTAAAAAGCTCTGTACACCGCATTCCGTCGCATTTACCTTTACATTTTGTAGAAATCGATTAATTTGATACGAATTGTTTTCATCCTCGCAGATAATCTCGAAACTCCCCACCAGGCGAAGAATCTTGTCGATCGCCGCGTCGATGATCGGGATATTCTCCCGCAGGGCGGCGTAGAGCCTGCGCTCGCCCGCACCCGCCGGGGCGCAGCTGGTAAACCGCGAGAAGGGTTCCTCCCGCGCGGTCTGCACCGCCAACACCTCCGGCGCGTCCCGGCCACCCTGTTTTCTCCATTTCATACTCTTCACTCCTCCCGGCGCGCCACACTGACCGCACAAAAATCGTCCGTCTCCCTCTGGATCGACGATACAAAATATCGGATGTCGTCCATCGCATGGTCGTTCTCCTTGACCGGCGCGTCCTTCCCCGCCGCGTCCGCCCAGCGGTAAAGGCCGAATTCCCGCACTGCGTCCGCACAGTTTGCGCAGATCTTGATCTCGCCCTGTTTGAGCGCCACGCTGACGCGCCGGATGCCGTCCAGCACATCGTTCTCGGCGGGAACCACCCGGTATTTCTCATGCCTCCGAATCGTCTCCATAAAGCTGGCGGCGGAGGGGTCCGCCACCACGCATTCGATCCGCCTGTCCCCACAGAGCGCCACTAGGCCCGCATAATGCTCCTCGTCCGTCCTCTGTGCCCCCTCCCGGCGTGAATCGTAGTAATATTCATCGATCCGGTACCACACGCCGCCGCATCTTCCCCACAGCCCAAAGGACGCGGGATTGACCGTGCCGTAGTCGCACGACACCCGGTACTCGTCCAGCATTCCCGGCGCATGGCAGAGCATGGCGTGCGTCATAAACGGGTACACCAGCCCCTGCGCCGCTACCCAGCGCCCCCGGATGAACCGCTCGTAGAACGCCCCGGAATAGAGCTGCTCATACCGTGCGACCACCTCCCGGCTCAAAGAGGGGTTGTCCTCCATGGTGAAATGCAGATACAGAGCGTTCCGGCGCTCCGCCTGGAGAATCCATTCCTGATAGAACCAGTGCTGGGGATGCTCGGGATTACAGTTGAACCAGAATTTTGAACCGTCCACGGAGCAGCGCGCCAGCGCTTGCTCGACAAATGAGCGCGGCATCAGCGCGGCCTCGTCGAATAAAACCCCGGCGAGCGTCATGCCCTGAATCAGCGCCGCGGAGCCCTCATCCTTGCCGCCAAAGAAATAAAAGCGGTTTTTATGGCCCGCATAGGACAGCTCCATCCAATTCTCGCTTTCGCGGACCGTACAGCCAAAGCCCGCCTGACGCAGGGCGGGCAGCAGCGTGGTGAGCAGATTGCGTTTGAGGGAGCGGATGGTCCTTCCGCAGAATGCAAACGCGCGCGCATGAAAAGTCCGGCTGGCCCAGGCCGCAAAACCGATTCCCAGGCAGAGCGTCTTACCGCTGCGCACCGCGCCGTCGCAGATCACGGCGTCCCGGCTCATATCCGGGCTGCCGGGGCACCACCAGCACATTGCGCGCAGCTGTTTGGGGGAAAACGGTTTAAGCCCCATCGGACTCCCCCTTGTTCAGCGCGCGCGCCCCCTCTTCCAGCGCTTCGAACAGGTCGGGCCGTCCGGATTCCGCTTCCATGCGTTCCAGGCATTCCAGCGCCTTGATCCGGTCGAAAAATTTAATTTCCATTCCGCCGCCTCTCGGCCTTCGAATCTCTGCCACATTGTATAAATCTAAGCCTTCCAAGTCCTCCGGCTTCGGGTCCTCTGTAAAGAGCAGGCGCACCGCATCCTCAATTCCGCCGAACGCCAAAGTCTCGTATCCGTTTTTAACCCCACGGGCGCGTTTTTTCCGCCGATTGGTTTTTATTTTGCGTTCCAAGGCAAACCTCCTTTCAACACCCATACGAAAAATACGTTTTTTTGTTTCAACAGGCAAATTTTAGAGAAAATTTTAGTAGATTTTATTTTTCTCCGCCTCTTGAAGAAACGATTATGCTTTCACATTTATACGAAGGCGATCCGACCCGCCACATGCCATTTTAAAAACTATATAAC
>DBFXIC010000347.1:0-5784 GCA_048455095.1 Anaeromassilibacillus sp. | reverse complement strand
ATGTACATTCCTCCTCTGATCAAATTTACGGGCATGCTTGCGAGCATTCCTATCTCTCTTTAACGAATAACTGTTATTTTTATAATTTCAGTTTCTATCTGTTATTATAAAGATAACAGTTAGTTTTGTCAATACCCTTTCACAAATTCTTTTAAAACTTTTCCAAAACAATTGACTCTATGATACTGACACTCAAAATCTTCTGTGTGATTATCTGAGTAAATTTCCAATAAAATCTTTTTCAAAACCAACGCTTTTAAATGATTGCTAACGACAAAACGCCGCCCGGATATTTCCGGAACGGCGTTCTTATCGCGCATTTATTTTGTTTCCATTGCCTTACGAACAGGAATCCACACCTCAAACGTGGCGTTCTGCGGATCAGGTGTAAGATACAGCTCAATGTCGGGCCCATCGGCATACTCATAGCCGGAAGTAGGCAGCCACTCCGTTGCAGCCCGCTTCTCCAGCTCTTGAATAGCGCCCGGCATGGGACCGGTTCCCGGGAAAATCGCCCAAGTGAAAGCAGGAACAATATATTCTTCCCATATTCCTTCTGCCGGATGGTCGCTTGCCACCGCGATCAAATACCGCCATATGTCATTTTCGCCGGATGCGGCACACACACCAAGGACTCCGGCAGGCTGTCCGTTCATCATGGGAAGCAGTTTTGGAAGAATTCCCTCCGTGGCCGCTCTGTTCCATAATTTTGGAACGGTTTCAAAATTTTTTTCAATCTCTTTTTCAAGCGGGGCTCCGATTCCCACAACGCGAAAAGCTTCCTTTTGTTCAATTCGGTACTCCAATTCGACATCTCCTCTAATCGTCATTGTGAAGCTGATCGGCTGGAACGCATGGAGGGAAACGCCGGGTTCCTTGGCGCTCGAGGGCGCAACACCGTGTATCCCACGAAAAGCCCGGTTGAAAGCGGTCGGTGAATCATACCCGTATTTCAACGCGACGTCGAGCACTTTGGCCCCGCTCTGCAGGTCAAGCGCCGCCTTCGTCATGCGCCTGCGGCGAATATATTCAGAAAGCGGAACACCCGCGATATACGCAAACATGCGCTGAAAATGATAGGTAGAGCAGCAGGCAATTTGTGCTGCACGGTCGTAGTCGATATCTCCGTCCAGATTGGCCTCAATATATGCCAGCGCTTGGTTTAGACGTTCGATCCATTCCATTGTATCAGCTCCTGTCTTAAGAATAAAGAAAAAGATTCTATTTATCCTCTCAATTGGTGCACCAAAAAGAGAAGAGTTTCTTATCTATCATAACATAAAAGTGATCTTTATGGATAAATCATTTGCATAAATCTGCAAAGTGATTCCGCTTGTGGCGAAACCATGCGCAGAAAGTATTTCAGATTCCTTCGTATCATTTTCTAGAAATAAACCTTCTATGTAGTCGTACCCTTGTAGCATATTGATTCAATGGAATGAAGCAAAACAATTTCTGAGGTTTATTTTTCATACACAATGGAAGCGATTCCCAGAGAAATTTATATACAAATCTTCTATATGCATTCAACAAAAAAATTCTTTATTTTCGTACGAAAGTTTATTGACATTCGCACGGAGATGAGATATGATTTAATCAACGAAAATATAGTAAATCTGCAAAGGAGCATTGAAATGGTTATCGACGTATACGCCTTTCCCGGCTTTATTAAAGAGATTTCCCAAGACCCTGCGCGTGTGGAGTTCCGCCGCGAGCAATATTTCCTCTATAAGCAGCATGTCTGGCCGATGGAATTATTTATCAAGCAGCTGGACGCCGCTGGGATCGACAAATGCATCATCAGCGCGGAGGACGTCACTACTCGCGCAGGAGATACCATTGTTTCCAACGAAGAGGTGCGGATGCTCGTAGACCTGCAGCCGGAGCGCCTGATCGGGTTTGCAAGTGTGGACCCGCAGAGATCCGATGCCGTTGCGGTTTTGGAAAAAGCGTTCACAGAACTACATCTTGCGGGTCTGAAATTGAGCCCCGCCATGCAGCGCTTTATGCCGAATGACTTCGAATTGATGGATCCAATCTATCAGCTTTGCCTGAAATACAATAAGCCTATCCTGTTCCAATCCGGCATGACCTGGGTAAAAGATAGCCCCTCCAGTTATTCACGGCCAATGCTCTTTGAGGATGTAGCCATGCGCTATCCGGAGCTTCGCATCTGCCTCGGGCATTTTGGATGGCCGTTCATCATGGAGACCGCCATGCTGCTGCTTAAATATCCCAACGTCTATGCGGATACGGCACTGCTGTATTTCGATTCCCCCAAGCAGTTCTTCCACACCACGTTCAACGTCCAGATGGGCGAATACTGGATCGACCGCATGTTGGCGGATAAAGTGATGTTCGGCAGCACCTATCCCCGCATCGAACAAAAGCGTATGATCGGTGCGGTGGACGTCCTCAATCTGCGTCCGAAGCAAAAGGCCATGGTTTTGGGCGGCAATGCCCTGCGCTTTTTAGGAATGGAGGAAAAAGAAAATGGTTAAGCATTATCAGTTCAGCGTCCTGACCGACGACGAGTATTCATATCACTATATTGGAGACCGTGTAAAGGCATACGTAAAAGAATCCGGCGTCACCAGTGGCATTGTCACCACGGTAGTGGCACACACCAACTGCGGTATCATTGTCACCGAGCCGCTGGAATGTATCATGGATGATTTGAAAGTCCTGTTACATAAGCTGGTGGACAACGACGCCGAGTATTCCCATGCGCATTTCCTTCCAACCTATGGGCGCACCAGTGCCAACGCATACGGCCACCTGCGGAGCTTTTTGACGGGCAACAGCTGTATCTTCCCCATCCAGAATGGAAGCATGATTGTCGGCGCGGCGCAGGAGATCACCCTGATGGAGTTCGACGGCCCACAGGAACGCACCGTTTTTGTCGATGTGATCGGCGAATAAGGAGGAACGGATATGGCGCGGAATCTTTATGAATATATTGGCGAAGCAGATCAGCTGATGAGCGTGCGTGACGCACGGCTCCTTGGTGGCCGTCAGGACGGTGTCCGCATGGTCCAGGTGGATAATGGCGGCGCATTGGAATGTACGGTTCTTCCCGGGCGTGCGATGGACCTCTATCAGGTGCGGTACAAGGGGATCAACCTCAACTATATCGCGCCGTGTGGAATCGTCTCTTCTCATGACTATGATGCCCGCGGAACGGAATGGCTGCGAAACTTTTTTGTTGGCTTTCTCACCACCTGCGGGTTACAGCACATCGGCTCTCCTATAGAGATTGCGGGGGAACAGCGCGGCCTGCACGGCAGGGAGGCAAACTGTCCCGCTGAGGATGTCCGTATCACACGGATGCCCACAGACGACTCCATGCGCTTGACGGTAGAAGGGACGATGCGAGAGGCGCGCCTGTTTGGAGAAAACTTGAGACTGCGCCGTACCTATGATTTCCACTATGGAGAAAATGTGTTCACACTTACCGACACCGTAACCAACCATAGTTTTGGCGAACAGCCGTTTTTGCTTTCCTATCACATCAATTTTGGCTATCCGCTCCTAAGCGAAGAGACGATCATCGTTCTGGATAGCCTTAGGGTGGAACCACGCGATGCGCACGCCGCAAAGCATATTGAAAGCTGGAAGGAGCTGGAGCCGCCCGCCTATCCGTACCAGGAACGCTGCTACTTCCACGAGCTGGCGCAGGATGAACAGGGGCGCAGCGGCTACACCGTTTACCATCCACGTCTGCGGGTCGGCGTGCGGGTGTCCTGGAAGCATGATGATCTCCCCTATTTCTGCCAATGGAAGATGTTAGGCAAGGGCGAATACGTGCTCGGCATGGAACCGCTCAACGCGCCGCTGGACGGAAAAAAGATCGGTGAGGACGGATGCCTTGCACCGGTTCTGCAGCCGGGAGAAGAAAAAACATATACATTGCGTTTTGAATTCATAGAGGAGTTGTAAGATACGTACAAATGGTGTAAAATTTCATTGAGAAAGGGCGAAAAATATGGCATACGATATTGTAACGGTTAGCGCAATCCTTTGCGAGATTATGCGGAAAGAACTGGATAAGCCGCTGGACAAACCTGCGGATTTCACCGGTCCTTATGCGAGCGGCGATACACCGATCACGGTCAATGCCGCTGCAAAACTGGGTGCTAAAACAGCTGTGATCGGCAGTGTGGGCCCGGATCCCTTTGGCAAATGCTTCAAGGCGCAGATGGTTTCCAGCGGCGTCGATGTGAGCATGGTAAAAGAAATTCCCGGTGCGTCCACGGGATGTGCATTTGTATGTTACTACACGGGCGGCAGCAGGGACTTTTTGTACCACAGCCGCCATGCCGCCGCCGGAATGACCCGCGCCGAGGATCTCGATATGGAGAAGCTGCAGGGAACCAAATGGTTCCACATCACCGGCTATAACATGAGCGTCAGCAAGAGCTTGCAGGAAACCTGCTATCGCATCGTCAACGAGCTGCCCGACGGCAGCCGCATCAGCTTTGACCCGAATATCCGTCCCGAATCCCTCAGTGTGGATGAGGTGCGGGAGCTCTGTCGTCCAGTGATTGAGAAAGCCAGCATTATCTTCCCCAGTAAAACGGAGGCGGCGATGTTTACTGGCTGTGCTACCGATGAAGAGGGCTGCCGTCTTTGGGCGGATCAAGGAAAACTGGTGGTACTCAAAAACGGTAGCGAAGGATGCATCATCTATCGCGGCGAGGAAAAGATCTCCGTGCCGAGCTTCCAGGTGGAAGAGGTCGACCCCACCGGCGCAGGGGACACCTTCTGCGGTGCGTTCCTGACCGCTTTAATCGAAGGAAAGCCGCTCGCCGAATGCGGCCGCTTTGCCTGCGCCGCCGGCGCCATGAGCGTGCGCAGGCAGGGACCGATGGAGGGCGCACCTGGCCGTGCGGAACTGGAAGCATTTTTGAACGCGAACACTTAAATCTGACGCAAATCATTTTTTGATAGAAAGGAAGGAATTCATATGACGAGAACCGAGAGAATCAAAGAATATATTCGCTCCTATCCCCCGGAAATCTGTATGGAGCGCGGACGCATCTATACCGAAGCGTTCTTTTCCCATCCGGAACGCCCGCTGGTCGTCCGCCGTGCAGAGGCTTTTGCGCGCTATCTGAGGGAAATGACCATCTATATCGGCGATGACGATCTACTGGTAGGAAATACCGCCAGCAAACCCTTGGCCGCAGCGCTGTTTCCGGAATTTGCCGTGGACTGGATCGAGGAGGAACTCGATACGTTTGCAGAACGCGACCGCCAGCGTTTTGCTGTGCCGGACGAGTTGCACGATGAAATTCTGGATATGTGCAAGCAGTGGAAGGGCTATACCCACTACGACCGGGTCGGTTACAACCTGAAGAGCACCATCGGAGCGTATCTGATGGGCGAACAGCATCCCAGCGTCAATGAGACAATGATCATCGAACACAATCAGAACGGCGATGGGCATATCATTCCCGATTATGTGAAGCTGCTGGACATTGGCCTGGAAGGCGTGATCGATGAGACAGAGCGCAATCTTGCGCTGCTTCGCGAGGACGACCCGGAGTATTTGGAAAAGAAAGCGTTCCTAGAGAGCGTTATCATCAGCATGCAGGGTGCGCTGGATTATGCGGACCGGCTGGCAAAATTGGCGTTTGAAAAGGCAAAGGCTGCGCCGACTGCGGAACGCCGCGCCGAACTAACAGAAATCGCCCGCATCTGCGCCAAAGTGCCCCGCAAAGCGCCGGATACCTTCTACGAGGCGTTGCAGTTCGTCCTGTTCATCCACCTTCTGATTCAGAT
>DBFXIC010000346.1:0-3155 GCA_048455095.1 Anaeromassilibacillus sp. | reverse complement strand
ACCATCAATATTGGAGCGCAGCTGGCCATGCTGCACGGGGACGACGTCACCTGCGCATATTTCCAGAATGCGGCGGATATCTTCCGCTATAACCTGCGGGGATTGGATACCGACGCGACGTTGCGCCAGGAAATCGAAAATGTCAACGCCTATATGAGTTTGCTGCAAACGCGCTTTGGTGGAGCCGTACAGTTTGAGCAGGAGATTGGGCAGAATCCGGAATTGCTGGATTTCTCCCTGCCACGTATGACTTTGCAGCCTTTGGTAGAGAATGCTTATATCCACGGGATCAGCCAGCGGGAAGACGGGGGTATCATCCGATTGCTGGCTTGGGAAGAGGAAAAGGAAATCTGCGTGGCGGTCTGCGACAATGGGAAGGGTATGCCACCGGAAAAGATCGAACAGCTTCTGCATGCGGATACGTTAGAGCAGGAAAAAGACGGGCGTGTTCGCAAAGGCCATGTCTCTGGCATCGGTGTAGGTAATGTTCTGCAGCGTCTGCGTCTGTTTTTCAGCAGGACGGACGTGATGGAGATCACCTGTGATGCGGGAGAAACCCGTTTCCTGCTAAAGCTGCCCAAAGAACGCGTGGAGTAACGTTTTTAAGGGAACAGATGCTGTTTTGAAAAAGAGGGGGAAGAAGCATGTACCGCGTATTGCTTGTAGATGACGAGCCGATTGCGCTCGATTCATTGGAATATATGCTGCGAAAGAACCGGAAGGATGTAGAGGTGACCGGAAAGGCGCGTTCCGGCAGGGACGCGGTGGAAAAAGCGTACAACACCCGGCCGGACATCATCCTGATGGATATCAATATGCCGGGAATCAACGGTTTGGAGGCGATTCGGCGCATTCAGGAGACCAATCCATCCATTCGGTTTATCATCACAACGGCGTTTGATTATTTCGACTACGCGGTGGAAGCGATGGAACTGAACGCGGCGGAGTACCTGCTGAAGCCGGTGCGGGAAGCCAAACTGATCGAGGCGATGGAAAAGGTCATCGCCCAAGTGGACGCACAGCGGGAACAACTGCGCAGGGAATTGGAAATCAAGGAAAAGTTCGAAATGATCGTCCCCATGATGGAAACCGGTTTTATCAATGCGCTCTGCATGTTTGAGGATAGCGAAGAAGATCTGCGGCGCTATAGCCATCTTTTAGAAGGGCCAAACGAGGGCGGATATGTGATGGTGATCGCATTTGACGATAAGGACAGCGGAGGAGGAAATAACCGCGTGGGCGCCGGCGTGCGCGGACAGGCGCTGCATAGCCGGTACCGGGAAACGCTCAAGGCGATGTGCCACTGCATGGTGGGCCCCATCATGTTGAACCGGTTGGTGATCTATGTCTATGCGGGGGCAAGGAACACCCCCTTTGAACAGAAAGTGGCGGCGGTGAAGCTGGCTGGGAATCTCTACCAGCGCATCGGCAGCCTTTATCCGGAAATCTCCATTGGAATCGGCCGCTGTTACAGCCGCGTAGAAGAGGCAAAAAAAAGTTATCGTGAAGCGCTGCAGGCGCTCAGTATGGCGGACGGCCGTTCCGGCGAGGCGGGAATCCTTCACATTGACGACGCGGTCCGGGACGTCGAGGACGGCCCGGTGGACGAGGAAGAGCGGTTGGAGAGGCAGGTTTTGCAGAGAGCCGCAGAAGGGGACACCACAGGCGCCGCCCTGGCATTTGAGCAATTGTTTTCCAATCAGTGCAAAACGCTGATGCCGGATTTCGACCGTGTAAAGAACAAAGTGATTGCGCTGGTGGTAGACTTTGGGAAGCGCTGGGGAAATGTAATCGGCAATTCCTGCCCGGTACTCTCCCAGCTTTTGCAGGCGAAGGACGCAGACGGCCTGTATGAAATTTGCTGCCGGTTTATCCGGGACGCTGCCGCCCGAATCGATTCTGGGAAGCAGAAAAAAGTCGGTACGATTATCGACCGGGCCGATCACTACATACAGGAGCATTTCAAAGAAGAAATCACCTTGGAAGATGTAGCGCGCGCAGTCAATCTAAGCCCATATTACTTTAGCCGCTTTTATAAGGAGGAGACAGGCGTCAACTTTATTGACCGGCTGACGGCAGTCCGTGTAGAACGGGCTAAGGAATATTTGGAGCGTACCGAGTACACAGTAAAGGATGTGGCGCGCGCAGTAGGGTATGCGGATCCCAATTATTTCTCCAAGCTCTTCAAAAAGATAACAAATATGACCGCAACCGAGTATAAAGAATCGCATGGGAAGGGAGAGATGTAGGATGCGGCTTCTAAAGCTCTTGCAGCGGACCCTGCTGCTGGCGTTATCCGCGGCCATGTTGCTGACCGGTTGCCAACAGGGTTTGCCGGCTCCGTCCTCCAAGGAGGAAGGGCGGCTCCTGGTCGGCTTCTCCATGGCAACGCTTAAGGAGGACCGATGGCTGCGGGATCGGGACATCTTTTCGGCTAAGGCAAAGCAGGAAGGGATCGATGTCCTGATCTCCAATGCGAACAACGATGCCGACCGGCAGTATGACCAGGTGGCCGATATGGTGGAACAGGGGGTGGACGTCCTGGTCATTGCTCCCCACGATTGTGACAATTCCGCCCGATGCGTATCGCTTGCCAAGCGGGCGGGAATCCCCGTGATCTCCTATGACCGCCTGGTGAAAAATGCAGACGTGGATGTGTATATCTCATTTGACAATTACAAGGTAGGCGAATTGCAGGGGCAGGCGATTCTGAATGCCGTGCCAGAGGGCGGATACATTTTGTTGAACGGGTCTGAGGACGACAGCAACAGCCAGATGTATCATCAGGGGTGCATGGACCAGTTACAGCCGGCGATCGACGCCGGGAAGATACGGGTTGAAGCGGAAACTTGGGTGCAGGATTGGCGCAGAGAAACGGCATTCTCGTTTGTCTCCGATGTGCTCAGGGAGAAAGGGGACAATGTCGATGCGGTGGTGGCTGCAAACGACTCGCTCGCCTGGGCCGCGATCGACGCACTTTCAGAGGCGAGGCTGACTGATCAGGTTAAGGTGGTTGGCCACGATGCAGACCTTGCGGCCTGCCAGCGGATTGTGGTAGGCACCCAACTCATGACGGTGTACAAACCGATTCCCAATCTGGTGGATCAAACCATTAAGGCGTGCAAGACCCTGGCGCAGGGCAAAGAGGTTGATTG
>DBFXIC010000345.1:0-6069 GCA_048455095.1 Anaeromassilibacillus sp. | reverse complement strand
GGTCTGCACCCTTGCATTTGACGATCAGCCGCAGCAGCTCCGGCGGCAGATGCTTACCGTCTGCGATGACCTGAACGGTGAACGCATCCTCCAGCAGCCCCGCCTCCACCACGCCGCCGAAGCGGTAGCCGTTTTTGCGGTGCACCATGGAACAGCCGGAATAAATATGGGTGATATCGGTAAAGCCGCACGCCAGCGCCCGGCGGCAGGTCTCGTAATCAGCGTCCGAATGAGCAATGCTCGCCACGACGCCGCGGGCCCGCAGCGCCTCGCCCAAGGCCATTGCGCCGGGCAGCTCGGGCGCTGCGCCCATGATACGCACGCCGCCGGGCCATTCGTCCAGCAGCCTGTCCCACAGCCCCGACGTGGGCAGGGACAGCGCGTCCGGGCTTTGAGCCCCGCTTTGCGCGGGCGAAAGGAACGGGCCTTCCAGATGGACGCCCGCGATGGTGCATTCCGTTGTGGCGGCCTGTGCCTGCCGTACCGCGCGGATCATGCGCAGCGTCAGTTCCGGCGATGCGGCAAGTGTGGTGGGCAGCAGCGTGGTGGTGCCGTGACGGGCATGAGCCGCACAGCCGGCCCGAATCCGTTCGGGCGTGGCGTCCATGAATTCCACCCCGCCACCCCCGTGCAGATGGATGTCGATGAAACCGGGCGCGGCGTATGCGCCCTTTGCGTCGACGCTCCTCACGCCCGGCTCTTCCGCAGGCAGCGTATCGTAAACAGCGGTAATCGCACCGTCCTCTGCGTCGATGGCGCTGTGGGGCACCAGCCCTGTGCGCGTTATGCGCGTAACATCATACAAACGGATACGCATTTTTTATTCCTCCTTAAGCAGTACATGCAGCGCCGCGGCATCCTGCAAAAATTGTTCCTCATTGTCCCCCATCACGAACTCCAGCGTGGCATACCGCTGTGTGCCGTCCTTTTGGGCCGCGGCAAAATAGGCGTGCCAGTCAGCTGTTCCCTCCGCCAGAGGGCGGCAGGCGCCTTCTCTGTCCCGATGATAAACGTGCAGATTTTCCACTCGGCCTTCCAGCGCGTGCAGCGCGTGCAGATTTTCTGCAGCCGTAAGGCCAACAGGCGGCTGCCAGAGCGTGCGCAGCCCCGGCGCTTCACCCAGCAGAGCCAGCGCTGAAGCCAGCGTATCCGTAAGCGTATCGGCATGGTACTCTGTCGCTACCACGCATCCGGCCTGCGCCGCCCGTTCCGCAGCGCGTGCAAGGCAGGCGGTCACGGCGCGCCGTTCTTCCTGCGTGCAGAGCGCGCTGCCCTGCCGCCCGGCCCAAACGCGGATCACACGGCATCCAAGTGAAAGCGCAGTTTCCAGCACGGGACCGAAATCCTCCTCTGCACCTGCCCGGTAATACGAGCCATAAGCGGATACGGTGAGCCCGTTTTCCCGCGTACAGTGCAGCGCCGCACGCGCCGCCTGGGCGTTTCCCGGCGGCACATGGATGTCCCCGCCCCACTCGATGGCGTCGAGCCCGGCGCGGCGGGCAAGCTCCGCCACCTCACAAACGGATTTCCGCCGAAATGTAACGGATGCAACGCTGGTTTTCATAAATCTGCTTCCCCCTCATTTTTAAAAATTCCTTGACAAAACAAAACCAGAATGAAAGAATAAATTATGACTTCGGGCCCGCCGTCCCCACCTTGACACAGAAAGGAGCCCCTCCCTTGAAAAAATGGCGCAACTTGTCCTTGAACCTTAAATTGATGGCCTGCTTTCTCTCGGCTATCTTCGTGCTCTCTGCATTTCATCTCGGCTCCTACATGCGTCTGCTGAACACCATGACCCACGAAGCGGAAGCCAGCGCCAACGAACGGATGACAAGCGCTGTGACCCGGCTTGACGAGAGCCTTTCCCATATCCGCAACAGTTATTTCTCCCTGACCTATACCCCCGCCTTCCGCACGGCCAGCAGGTCCGGAGATCCATCGGAATACGAGCTGGTGGACCTGTATGACAAAGCTGAACTTTATCTGGGCAACAACGAAAATATTTCTGCGTTCGCCATCTTTTTCCGCAACAGCAGCAAGGTCGTTACATCCAGCGGAAACTATCTGGATACCGAGTTCTTTTCCCGTTATTATACAAGCACGCAGTATGACGCGAATTTCTGGCGTGAGGAAAAACTGGCCGCCTTTGCCCAGCGGTATTATCCCGCCGCCGCGTTTTCCCGCAACAGCCCTCTTTCAACCAGGCCCGGCAGCGATCTTCTGCCGGTTGCCTTCAAGCCGTACTGGAACAGCAACATCATGGTGCTGCTGTTTTTGGATATTGATGCGCTCTGCGCCGAAGCGGACCAGTATCTGACGGAAGATTTTTACCTTTTCAGCACGGATGGGCGGATGCTGTATTCCGCCCAGGAAGAGCCTGTGCTCACCGCGCTGCCAGAGCGGAAGGACGCGCTGTTTGAAGCGCCGGAAGGCGGTTATACGGCCCAGCGCCCTTCTTCTCATGGGGATTTCATCTATCTCAAACAGCTTCCTAAAAACACTGTGGTGGGCCAGATTACAAACAGCCTGTACTTTAGCCTGTTCACCGCGGCGGCGGCGCTGATTTTTGGCGCTGCCATCGCCGTCGTATCGGTGTGGCGCGTTCTCCATCCCGTGCAGGACATCCTGCAGCTTTTTTCCAGCGGCGATGCGCCGCCCTCCGGCAAGGTGGACGAGCTGCATTATATCCAGGCAAACGTGGAGACCATGCTGCGCCAGCGCGAACAGTATGTACAGCAGATATCCAAAAAGGACGCGGCGCTTTCAGGCTTCCTGCTCCAGTCCCAATTGAAAAATATTTATGTGGAGCTGGACGTGCCGGACCAGATATCCAGTGCCGAGGATCTCGTTTTCTATATTCTCTATTTCCGTATCCATTACCGCAACGGTGCGCTGGATACCATCACCGCCGAGCCGCCGGCCGTGTCGCATATGCTCCTGGAGAACCTGCGGCAGACCCTGTCGCTGCTGTTCGGCACGGCACTGATCTTCCAGCTGGAGCCCAACCAGTTCGTGGCCAAGGTCAGCCTGCCCGCTGCCCGGCAGGATATTAGCGATCAAATGCAGTATCTGCTGCAACGGCTGGACAATGAACGGGAATTTGCATTTTTTACTGTGGTCCAAAGCGGCGCGCTGGGTGCGGACGGCGATTTTACCGCCATCTATGACCAGGTGCTGGACGCGGCGCAATATGCTGTTGTGGAAGACCGCACCCAGCTTCTGCACCTGCCGCTGGGGCTGGATGTTGTGAACACGTTCTTTTTCCCTTCGGAGATGGAGCAGCAGCTCCGCGCCCTGGTATGCGACGGTCATTCGGACGAAGCCGCGGCGTTGGCCGAACGCATCATCGCGCAAAATCTTTCCGCAGGGATCCGCCGCATTCATATGATCCTGTTGGGCTCCGCCATCGCGAACGTTACGCTGCGAGCCTTGTCCGACCTGCACCTTGAGGGAGGCCTGCCCAACCTGAACAGCGGCAGCGTATACAATGAGCTGCCCCAATGCGACACTGCACAGGATTACCGTGAGCTGATGTCCGGCTTCGTGCGCAGCGCGGCTTTGTGCGCAGCCGCCCAGCCACGGGCCGAGGAACCGATTCTCGAAGGCGTTCAGGCATTTTTGGAAAAAAACTATCAGCGTGAATTTTCCATGGATGAGCTTTCAGAAGCGCTCCATCTTTCCAAAAGCTATCTGTCTACCTATTATAAAAGCAAGACCGGAGCGAACCTGAGCGACCGCATCCAGTTCTTCCGGATTCAGAAAGCGGTGGAGCTTCTAGCGGACCCCAAGCTGCGCATCGGCGATATCGGCGCGCTGGTGGGGATCAATAATGTCAACACTTTCCTGCGGCAATTCAAAAAATACACCGGTATGACGCCAAGGGAATACAGGCTCCGTAAGCTTTCCATGCAGTGAGCCGCACCGGGACGGCCCGTCACGACGGGCCGTCCCTTTTTATTATCCTGTCACAGACGCATCCGCTTTGTCCATCGTCAATCAATTGGGTTATCATCAAATAATTGGATTTTGTTTTTTTCGGTGCAGATGATAAAAATCGTTTTGATTGTAAATTGATTTTAGCACATTCTGCGGTTACGATAAAGACACCGGTGATGCATCACGTCAATTAAAACAAACTTTTTGAAAAGGAAGGATCGATACGATGAAAAAGCATTTGCATAAAGGCATTGCGCTTCTTTGTTCCGCCGCGATCGCCGCGGGGATGCTCGTTGGCTGTTCCTCCGGGTCCTCCAGCGCAGCGGCGCCCGGCTCCTCTTCTTCTGCCTCTGCTTCCGTTTCCAATTCCGAAAGCGGCCCTCTGTTTTCCGAGCCTGTCACGTTATCCATGCTGACACCCTCTCACGCGAGCTGGCCGTTCCAGGAAGACTGGTATGTTGTTGATTTGATCAAGGAATACACCAATGTCGATTTAAAAGTGACCGCTGTCGATACCAGCGGGTTCAGCGAAAAGCTGAATCTGACCATGGCATCCGGCGAATTGCCTGACTTGATGTTTCTGACGGATAACACCACTGTGCAGCAATATGCGCCGCAGGGAGCCTTCATTAACATCCTGGATCATCTTGATAAAATGCCGAATTTCAAGGCCTGGTACGAGGAGAACCAGCAATATGCCGCCAACTATCTGTCCGCCGACGGCGGCCTGTATCAGTTCCCGCAGCAGGGGGTAGAAGAAACCGAACGCCGCGGCTGGCTGTACCGTGCCGACATTTTCGAAGAATTGGGCCTGGAAATGCCGACCAACAAGGACGAATTTTATGATGTCCTTGTCAAGCTGAAGGAAGCTTATCCTGACAGTTACCCGCTGGCTTTCCGCTCCTTCGCCGGAACCATGGCCCAGATGAACATGATTGCACCGTCCTGGGGAACCTATTATTTGGATATCACCGACAACCGCTACTTTGGCTATGACTATGACGCCCAGGAGTGGACCTTCGGCCCCACTTCTCCCGAATTCAAAGAAATGCTTGAATTTTATAACAAGCTTTACAAAGAGGGCCTGCTGCTGCCCAACTTCCTGACCATCGACACCAAGGGCTGGCAGGACGTAATGGCCAACAGCGATTCTTTCATCACCATCGATTACCTCAGCCGCATCGACTTCTTCAACAAAGCCATGCGTGAGAGCAACTCTGAGTTCACGATGGCCTATATGGTACCGCCCGCATTCAACGAGGATGTCGGCAACCAGTTCGCGTATTCCGCAAAGGTTTTGCTCGGCTTTGTCGTTTCCAGCCAGACAAAACATCTGGACGAAGCGCTTGCTTACATTGACTGGATGTACTCCGACGAGGGACGGGAGCTTTTGACCTGGGGCCGCCCGGGTGACCTGTATACAGAAGATGCCGCAGGCAACCGCACTTGGAAAGAATTTTCCACAGCTGCCGAGATGAAACAGGCCACCGGCTTTGAGGTGTTCGGGTTCTATCAGCGCTATGATTTCAACGGCGAGCTTTCCACCTTCTCTCCGGAGTGCCGCTCCGCCACCGAAGAAGCCCGTAAGTATGATCTTCCCCAGCAGCCTGTACTGGCTTTCAACGATGAAGAGCAAAGCATCGTCAACACGGTCGGCACCAACGTCAAGACGTTTGTGGACGAACAGGTATCCAAATTCCTGCTGGGCGAACGCAGCTTTGACGAATGGGACAGCTACGTCGCAGAGGTTGAGGCGCTGGGCCTCGCAGATCTGAAAGCGGTTCATGAATCCAGCTATGCGCGCGTTCTGGCTTTGCAGGAGGGCTGATCAGCCCTCCTCCCCCCAGTCTGCTTTGTCGCCTCTTGATTTGATTTTTTTCAAATCATTCGATTTTACCTGCTTTCGGCGTATTTTGAGAAAATCGTTTGAAATGAAAATTGATTTCAGCACCCAGCACCGTTAAGATAAAGGCGTGGACAACGCGTCGTATCCCCGGCAACAAAAAATACATCATTTTGAAAAGGAAGGATGAAACCGATATGAAAAAACATTTTCGTAAGGGCATCGCGCTTCTTTGCTCTGCCGTCCTGGCAGCAAGCCTGTTCGCCGGCTGTTCCTCCGGGTCCTCC
>DBFXIC010000344.1:0-3857 GCA_048455095.1 Anaeromassilibacillus sp. | reverse complement strand
GTAAAACTGGCCGTGAGCTTGTCCCCAAACGAGCACATGCACACCTGCAGGCGGCTGGTGCTGACAAACACGTCGAACTGCCGGATGTACTCCGCCAGCTCGGGCGGCATATCGATCTTCCCCACATTTGAAATTGCCGCCGTCTCTTTGCGCGCGGCAACGTCGTTGCACAGGCTCATCACAAAATCCTTGACCACCAGCGGGGCGACTCGGGCAAAGGGATTGAAGTCGTACTGGACGAACTGGTTCAGGCGCCCTTCCATTTTTTCCTGGGTCAGCTCGCGATCGAACGTCTCGTTCAAGCTGGCGATGACGTCCTCCAGCCGGTTGGAATGTTCGCGGAAATTATATCGCGCCTGCATGACGCTGAAAAAGTTGCGGGCGCTGCCGGAAGGGAAAAAACTGCGCAGGTTGACCGGCACAGCCAACACCACGGGGCGCTTTTTATGGCGCGTCGCCATCTCTTTCTCAATGGAACACATCAGCAGCGCAGCGCAAAAAACCGTCAGCGTCGCGCCGTATTCATGCGCCTTTTGCAGCACCGCCTTCACGGGCATCACGCCCTCAATCACCTGGATGCGGTTTTCCGGCAGGCATGGGCCGCGCAGTTTATACGCATTTGGCGAGTCCTCGTGCTCTTTGCGCTTGCGCGAATAGTATTTGCGGAAGCTGTCGTCCATCTTCTCCGTGGCCGACGCGTCGTAATCGATGGCGGGCAGCGCGCCCGCAAAGCGTTCCGCGTGGCGGATGGTGAGATAGTGGTACACCAATACGCGCAGGAACTGCACCGCGCCGGTGCCGTCCGTCAGCGCGTGGTAAACCTCAAAATTGATGCGGCATCGATAATAGGTCACCTCAAAGAGCAGGCCGCGGCTGCCCTTTTCATACAGCGCGCTGCACGGCGGACGGTACTCCTCCCGTACGACCGGCTGGTCGGCGCTGTCCTCCAGGTAATACCAGAACATGCCGCGGCGCAGGGTGCACCGGTATCCCGGAAACACCTCCAATGCGCGATCCAAAGCCAGCTGTAAAGTGGGCGGGTCCACGGGATCGGTCAGCTCGCAGGAAAAGCGGAACACCTTGGTATCCGCCTTGGTGCTGGTGCACGGGAATATTTTCGCCGCGTTGTCCAGGCGCCTCCAATCCGCAGATTTTTTCGATTTCACGCTTGCGGCACCTCACTCAAAAAACGGTTGATGATTTCATAACATTCCTTCACCTGTGGGAAACTAGGCGGCAGCGAGAAAAAGCCGTGCAGCCCATCCGCAACGCGGTGCAGCTCCACCCGGTTCCCGAACTTTTCCAATTTGCGGGCGTATTCCTCCCCTTCGTCGCGCAGCGGGTCGTACTCCGCTGTAATCACCAGCGTGTCTGGCTGGTCGGCAAGGCTTTTTGCCAGCAGGGGAGCAAAATATGGGTTGTGCAAATCTTCCGGACTGCTCATGTACAGGTCCATATAGTCGCAGATGCGCTTGGACGTCAAGAGATAATCGGTTCCATTCTCGCGGATGGAATCGAAGAGCGAACGCTCCGTGTGGTCGTTGTATGTTGCGGGGTAGATTAAAATCTGCCGGTCCGGCAGGAACTCTCCGCGGTCGCGCGCCATCAGGGAAACGGCGGCGGCGAGATTCGCCCCCGCGCTGTCCCCAATCAGGGTGATGTCCTCCACCGGGGTGTCCAGCAGGCCGGTGTTCAAGTAGATTTCCCGCGCAACGGCATAGCAGTCCTCGGGTGCGGCGGGGAATTTATGCTCCGGCGCAAGCTGGTAATCCACAGAGACGACCAGCCGGTTTGTTAGGCGGGCCATATTGGTGCACACCTTGTTATACGAGTCGATATTCCCCAACACCCATCCGCCGCCGTGGAAAAAGAGCAGCACCGGATAGTGGCCTTCCTCCGGCGGGGAAAAAATGCGCACCGGGATGTCGTGATCCCCACAGGAAACCTTGTGATCCCACGTCTTATAAAACGGCTTGAGATAATGGTAATGCGTCACATTGACCACCTGGCGTTCCCACTTATAGTTGCGTTTGATGTCGATATCCGGATAGGAGAGCGCCTTTAGCGCCGTCATTACGAATTTATTAATCGCCATGCATCATCCCCGTCTGCCGCCAAAGCGCGTCTGCCCCAGCGGTTGATCTACAGGGCGTTTGCGCACCGGCTCTGTGCGCTGGATAGGCGGCGGGGACGACTTTGCCCGCTTTTGCTGCTGCGGCCTCGGCTGCATTCCCCGACCTCCCGGCACCGGTTCCCGGCGCTGGCGCGGCTTCTTGCCCCCCTCGGTCTTGCTGAACAGCGTGGGACGCTGCTCCGGCAGGACGTCCTGCAAGGAAGGGAATTCCGTCATGGCCTCAATGGGCTTCCGTCCGCCCGACTGCGCCATGGGGGATTGCTTTTTCGGCGTTCTCGCCTGTTGCGCCTTTGGCGAGGGCGGCGCGACCGGCGCCTGTCTTTTCGGCGCCGCAATCTGCTGTACCTTTGGCGGAGGCGGTGCAAAGGCCGGCTTTTGGATGGGAGACGGGGCCGGCTTCCTCTGCTGCGGTTGGGCCGCTTTCTGGTTGCGCGGCTGCTGCGACTGGGCCGCTCTTTGGCTGCGCGGCTGTGCCTGCGGCGGCTGGGCTGCTTTCTGGCCGCGCGGCTGCGGCTGTGAAGCCTGCTGTGCGGCGGGGCGCTGGCCGCGGTTCCGGCGCAGCTCGGATTTCGGCGTGGGCACGGTGATGAGCATCGGATACGGATGATCCTCTACCACGGGCACCTTTTTGCCAATCAGCTTTTCAACCTGCGAAAAGTCCGCCTTCTCATTGATGTCACAAAACGAAATCGCAATGCCGGACAGCCCCGCACGGCCCGTACGGCCGATACGGTGGACATACGTCTCCGGCACCTCCGGGATGTCGTAGTTGATGACATGCGAAAGTTCCTCAATATCGATGCCGCGCGCGGCGATGTCCGTCGCCACCAGCACGCGGGTGCGGTGCTGTTTGAAGTCGCCCAGGGCCTTTTGCCTTGCGTTCTGGGACTTGTCGCCGTGGATGGCGGAGGCGCTGACCTTGGCCTTTGTCAGCTCGCGCACCACGCGGTCCGCGCCGTGCTTGGTGCGGGTAAACACCAGTGCGGATTCAATCTCCGGATTCTGCAAAAGATGAATCAGCAGGCGGCGCTTGTTCTCTTTATCGACGAAATAGACACTCTGTTCAATCGCCTCCACCGTGGTGGCCGGGGGCGTGACCGTGACCTTTGCCGGGTCGCGCAAAATGGTGTCCGCCAGCTCCTCGATCTCCTTCGGCATGGTGGCGGAAAACAGCAGGTTCTGCCGTTTCTTCGGCAGCTTTTCAATCACGCGCTTTACGTCATGGATGAAGCCCATATCCAGCATGCGGTCGGCTTCGTCCAACACAAAGATCTGCACGTCCTGCAATTTGATAAAGCCCTGCCCAATCAGGTCGTTCAGCCTTCCCGGCGTGGCGACCAGAATATCAATTCCCCGTTTCAGCTGCTGCACTTGCGGGTTCTGCGGCACGCCGCCGAAGATCACGCACGTTTTCAGCGGCAAAAAGCGGCTGTACGCTTCAAAGCTCTCTTGAATCTGGAGCGCCAGCTCACGCGTAGGGGTCAAAATGAGTGAACGGATCTTCCGCGGCTGTATGCTTCCCTGTTCTACAAGAAGCTGAAGGATCGGCACGGCGAAAGCCGCCGTCTTTCCCGTGCCCGTCTGGGCACAGCCCAGAAGGTCCTTCTTCTTTAAAACAGGGGGAATTGCCTGCTCCTGGATCGGCGTCGGGGATTCATAGCCCTCCTTCTTCAATGCGTTTAAAATAGATGGAATAATGCCCAGTTCTTGAAATGTCATACCT
>DBFXIC010000343.1:0-14300 GCA_048455095.1 Anaeromassilibacillus sp. | reverse complement strand
ATATTAAAGATAGGAAAAAGCAAATAAACGACAAAATAGCGGATTCTTTTACGCTTCATGTTGAAATTTTGTACAGGATATGGCATAATAAAAATCTACGTTGCTTCCGGATGCTTCGCGGAAGCGCAAAAAGAAATAGGAGGGTATTTTGTGGAAAAGAGTAGGAGCAGCTTTTCCGGGAGGATTGGCTTTGTACTGGCTGCCGCTGGTTCGGCTGTAGGTTTGGGGAATATCTGGCGGTTCCCCTATTTGGCGGCAAAGTATGGCGGGGGTATCTTCCTGCTGATTTATGTCATTTTGGCCGTGACCTTCGGCTTTTCGCTGATGGTCGCGGAAATTGCGATCGGCCGCAAAACCGGGCTTAGCGCGGTGGGCGCCTATCGTGCGCTCAACAAAAAATATGCATTCATTGGAAACCTGACTTCGTTGGTGCCGATGATCATTTTGCCGTATTACTGCGTAATCGGCGGATGGGTCGTCAAATATTTTGCAGCGTTTTTGAGCGGTCAGGCCGCAGCCGCCGCGGGAGACAGCTATTTTATCGATTTCACCGCACAGACGGCGCAACCGCTCGTCTGGTTCTGCGTGTATGTGGCGGCCACCGCGCTTGTTGTGCTGCTCGGCGTGGAAAAGGGCGTGGAGAAGGTCAGCAAGATTCTCATGCCGGTTCTGGTGGTCCTGTCCATCATCGTGTGCGTATACGCGATTTCCATGCCCGGTGCGATGGAAGGCGTAAAATACTACCTGCTGCCGGACTTCAGCAAGTTCTCTTCGACCACGGTGCTGGCGGCGTTGGGACAGCTTTTTTATTCCATGTCGTTGGCCATGGGCATCATGATTACTTACGGTTCCTATATGAAGAAGGACGCCGACCTGGAAAAATCTGTGGGACAGATTGAGATTTTCGATACGGGCATTGCTTTTATTGCCGGCCTGATGATCGTCCCCGCGGTATTCGCGTTCTCGGGCGGGGATCAGTCCCAGCTCAGCGCAGGTCCCAGCCTGATGTTCATCACCCTGCCGAAGGTGTTTAACAGCATGCCGATGGGCGGCGTGATCGGCACGGTCTTTTTCCTGCTGGTGCTCTTTGCAGCGCTGACGTCCTCCATCTCCCTGATGGAGACGGTGGTTTCGATCTTCCAGGACAAGTTCCACTGGAACCGCCGCACGACTTGCCTGATTGTGCTGGCCGGCATGATCGTAATCGGCATTCCGTCCTCCCTCGGCTTCGGCGTTTGGGATAGCGTCAAGCTCTTGGGCATGTCCATTTTGGATTTCTTCGACTTCATCAGCAACAGCGTCATCATGCCGATTGTTGCATTCCTGACCTGCATCTTTGTGGGCTATGTTGTCAAGACAAACACAGTGGCGGATGAGGTGAAGCTCTCTTCGAAGTTTAGGAGGGAAAAGCTCTTCAACGTGATGATCAAGTATGTCGCGCCGATTTTTATCGTGGCGATCCTGGTCAGTTCGGTGCTGAATGCGTTTGGCATCATTACGATCTAATAGCGAATGAAATGCGCGCCACCGGGGAACCATCCTCCCGGCGGCGCGTCTTTTGTGTGGATATGAAAATGTGTACACAACACAGTGCATGTCAAAAAATAGAGGGCGCGATTCTCCCTATCGAGAATCGCGCCCTTTTGTGATCGGCCTGGTCCGCTTATGTTTCCAGCCCTTCAAACTGCATGTTGTAGTATTTCGCGTAAATACCGCCCCTGGCGAGCAGCGTTTTATGGTTGCCGCGCTCCTGAATGCCGTCGTCGTCCAGCACCAGAATTTCGTCCGCGTTGCGGATGGTGGAGAGACGGTGCGCAATCACGATCGTGGTGCGGTTTTTCGCAAGGTGTTCCAAACTCTGCTGGATGTGCTGTTCGCTCTCATTGTCGAGGGCGGAGGTCGCCTCGTCGAGGATGAGGATTTTCGGATCCTTCAGGAAGACCCGCGCGATGGAAATCCGCTGTTTCTGCCCGCCGGAGAGCCGCGTGCCGCGCTCGCCCACGTCGGTGTTGTAGCCGTCCGGCAGGCTGACGATGAAGTCGTGGATGTTGGCGTTCTTTGCCGCCTCGACGATCTCCTCCATGCTCGCGTCCGGTTTGCCATAGGCGATGTTTTCCCGGATGGTACCGCCGAACATGTACACATCCTGCTGTACAATGCCGATCGCGCTGCGCAAGCTCTTGAGCGTGAGGCCGCGCACATCCTTGCCGTCGATGGAGACGGAACCCGCTTTGACGTCATAGAAGCGGGGCAGCAGGGAACAGAGGGTCGTCTTGCCGCCGCCTGAGGGGCCGACCAGCGCGACCGTCTTTCCCGCGTCGATGTGGATATCGATGTTGTTCAAGACGTTGCTGGAATCGTCATAACTGAAAGAGACGCTCTTGTAGTCGATGTCGCCCTTGACGGAGGCAAGCGCTTTGGCGTCGGGCGCGTCCACGATCTCCGGCTGGGTCTCCACAACCTCCAAAAAGCGTTTAAATCCGGAGTATCCCTTCTGGAACAGCTCGGTAAATTCGATCAGGACGTCAATGGGATTGATAAAGATATTGATGTAGAGCGCATAGACCGCCAGGTCCGTCACCATAATGTCGCCGCGCGCCACAAAGAAGCCGCCCGATACGAGCACGGTGGTGAGCAGGATTCCCTGGAAAAAGTTGTTGCCCGCATGGTAACTGCCCATGCGGCGGTAGTTGCGCTCTTTGGAGTCGAGAAATTGCAGGTTGCTTTTCTCAAATTTATGCCGCTCGAGGTCCTCGTTGGCAAAGGATTTCACCACGCGGATGCCCGAGAGGCTGTCCTGCACCTGCGCGTTGACCCCGGCAATCTTGCGGCGGTTGTCCATAAAGACCGCGCGCATCTTCTTGTTCTGGTCGATACAGAAGATCAGCATGATCGCCGTGACGGCGGCCAGGATCAGCGTCATCGGCACATTGATCCAGAGCAGGAGCGCAAAAGAGCCGACGATCTTCAACAGGGAGATGAAGATGTTTTCCGGCCCGTGGTGCGCCAGCTCCGAGATGTCGAACAGGTCGGACACGAGCTTGCTCATCATTTCGCCCGTGTTATTGCGGTCGTAATAGGAGAAGGAAAGGCGCTGGAAATGGTCGAACAGGTCCTGCCGCATGTCGCTCTCCATGCGCGCACCCATCACATGCCCCTGATAGGTGATGTAATACCGCCCCAAAAAGCGGATAAAATACATCAACAGCAGGCCGCCGGCCAGCCAGGGCAGCGTTTGCAGGATGGCCTGTGTGCCGCGCGCAAACAGATCTTTTGTCGCCCAGTTTAGGATCTGGGGGAACGCGAGGTCTGCGGCGCTGACGACGAGTGCGCAGAACATGTCCATCCAAAACACAAACCGGTACGGTTGATAATATTTGACAAACTTTTTAAATACTGACATATACCCTCCTAGATTTGACAGAAGCCGTTGCGTAAACAGGTTGCGGAAGTCCGCCTAAAAGGAAACATACCCCAAATCCCCCGGGGGACTCGGGATATGTTTTTCCATGCAGCAAAGATTTGGCTGCGCTGTAATGCCGCTGTCAGGCGGCTTTCGATTTAAACCTTTTCCGGCTCTGCGTATGTTTCGCCAAAGGTTTCCACGGTGATGGATTTGATGGTCTGCTCTTCATAGGGGCGGTCGCTGTAGTCCCTGCTCACGCCCACAATGCGGTCGGCTTCCTCCATGCCGGAGATCACCTTTCCGAATGCGGCATACTGGCCGTCCAGATGCGGCGCATCCTCCACCATGATGAAAAACTGGGAGCCGGCGGAATTCGGCTGCATAGCGCGCGCCATGGAGAGCACACCGCGCGTATGCTTGAGGTTATTCGGGAAGCCGTTTATTGCGAATTCGCCTTTGATGCTGTAGCCCGGGCCGCCCATGCCGGTGCCCTGCGGGTCGCCGCCCTGGATCATAAAGCCGGGGATGACCCGGTGGAAAATGGTGCCGTTGTAAAAGCCTTTGCCCGCCAGGGAGATAAAGTTGTTCACGGTATTGGGGGCGATTTCCGGATAGAGTTCGGCTTTCATAATCCCTTGATTTGTTTCAATGGTAACAATAGGATTTTTCATTTTCACATACCTCCTCAGGTTGACCATTTGTACGATGGCGATGTTCCTCTATTATACCGTCCTTTTTCAGAATCATCAAGAAGATGGAATGGAAATTGGGAAAGATTTTTATTTTTCTAAAAATATGTTATACTGTTCTCACGCCGTGGCCGGAAATCGGAGATTCCCGACGGCTGAGAGAACATTGAAATCGCATCCTTGCGGCTGTTCTTGCCGCAGCTCGATTTACACGATTTTGGCCTGCTTGCGAAGGCGCAAATTTACGGGATCATACAATCGAAATCAACGCCGAAAAATAGGAAGGAGCAACGATATTGAAACTGATTTCTTGGAATGTCAACGGCCTGCGGGCCTGTTTGAATAAGGGCTTTATGGACTATTTCCGTGCGGTGGACGCCGACGTGTTTTGTATTCAGGAGACGAAGATGCAGCCGGATCAGGCGGAGATCGACCTGCCAGGCTACCGGCAATATTGGAATTCAGCGGTGAAAAAGGGATATTCCGGCACCGCTGTGTTTACCAGAATCGAGCCGCTTTCCGTGCGGTATGGGATCGGTGCGGAGGAGCACGAGGGGGAAGGCCGGGCGATCACACTGGAATTCCCGGATTTTTATCTCGTGACGGTCTACACGCCGAATGCACAGCGGGAGCTGGCGCGCATCGACTACCGGATGGAATGGGAGGACGCCTTCCGGTCGTATGTGAAGGCTCTGGACGCGGAGAAGCCGGTGGTGATCTGCGGCGACATGAACGTGGCGCATCAGGAGATCGACTTGAAAAATCCCAAGACCAACCGCGGGAACGCCGGATTCTCCGATCAGGAACGCGGCAAAATGACAGAGCTTTTGGGAAGCGGTTTTACGGACACGTTCCGTTTCCTGCATCCCGACGCGGTGAGGGCATACACCTGGTGGAGCTACATGTTCCACGCCAGGGAGAAGAATGCCGGATGGCGCATCGACTATTTCCTGATCTCCGACCGTCTGCGGGAGCGCCTTCAGTCGAGCGAAATCCACGCGGAGATTTTGGGGAGCGACCATTGCCCGGTGGAGCTTCTCCTTTCGGATGCGGACGGAGCATGCGCCGTACCCGATGGGGCTGCAACAAATTGAGGGACGCCGCTATGCAGGGAAACCGGAAATAAAAAAGCCTGCCGCTTGTATTTCTTTACAGGCGGCAGGCTTTTTGAATATCTGCATCACGTTTTTTATTTTGTCAGTTTGCACAAATAAAGAAAGCTACGCGAAAAAACAGGGAACCGGGAAAAGACCCTGCGCCCGTCCAAAAGGAACGTTGCAACAGCGGGCAAATCAGTTTTCCTTTTGAGCGGCCTCCAGCTCGCTCAGAATCCGCTCCGCGGCGATCCGCCGTGCGTCCGCCTCGATCGAAAGCTCGATTGCCAGGCGCGATAACGCGGCTTCCCCGTCCGGCAGCGCGGCTTCCACCCGTTTGCAAACCTCCTGCAGGGCTGTGTTCTGCGCCGTGCAGAAACGGTCGTATATGCTGGCGCTGTTGTCGTCCTTTAAGAGCCCCTTCAAAAGCATATCGATGTCCGGGATAGAGAGCACCGGCTTGAGCATGCAGATCACGGTCAACATGGCCAGATGCTCCCGGGAATATTTTTTCTGCTCCGGGCGCGGAAGAACCCCGTCCTTTACATAGTTGTTAATCATACTGGAAGTCAGAGAATTGGCGTTTTCCGTGCGCGCCAGCGGCTCCAACTGCTTGTTCATATACGTGAGGACCTGGTCCATGTAGAGATAGATTTCCGGCAGACGGTCCCACTCCACGGGGCGGTACTGCTCCGCCCGCCCGGCCCATTCGTGTATTCTTTCAACAGCTTCGCTCATAGGAACTCCTTTCTAAAAAGACGCCTTTTGCAAGAAATGTCCGGGAACGACCGGGAATTGATGTCACCCGCGGCGCAAAGAGATTTTAAAGGGCATCGCCCCAAAACCTCTATTTTGTTTCAACGTCGGCCGCCCTGCTCTTCTTTTGACTCAGGTACCGGCTGGGCGGAACGCCCATGTGCCGCTTAAAGACCCGTGAAAAGTAGAGCTGATCCGAAAATCCCGTGGAATAGGCAACTTCCCCAACCGAGAGGTTGCCCGCCTTGAGCAGCGCCGCAGCCTTGTTGATGCGGTAGCGCATCAGGTATTCATTCGGCGGCATGGAGACATGCTGCATGAAAATGCGGTAGAGGTGGCTGCGGCTGATGCCGGCGCTGGCCGCCACATCTTCAATATCGATGTCCCGGGAGTAGTTGTAGTCGATGAATTTGACCGCCTTCTGCACATACTCATATCCCGTGGTCCGCTGGGCGGAAGCGCCGCCCAGCCGGTCGATCAATTCCGCCATAAAGTTGTATAATCCGCCCAACATGCGGGCTTCCTCCGCCGGGGAAGAACCGGACATGTTGCAAATATCGGTGAGAAGGCCCTCCAGTTTTCCATCGTGTTTACAATGAAAGACGGGATTGGACTCGCTTAAACCAGTCTGCTCCACCAGAAGTTTTGCATCGCTTCCGTTAAATCCCACCCAGCAGTATGCCCAGGGGTCGTCCGTGTCCGCCGCATAAGAGGCCACACAGGAGGGTTCCACCAGGAACCCGTCCCCCACGGAAAGATTATATTCAATTCCTTTTACAGAAAAAACGCCGCGCCCGGAAACGATATAATGAATTAAATAATGGTCGCGGATGGCGGGTCCCCAGCTATGACCGGCAGCGCAACGCTGCACGCCGCAGCTGTATACCGCAAGGCCTAATTTGTTGTGATAGGGGACTTTAAAAGAGCGCCGGAATTCTTCATTTGTCATGACAATCCCTCCATGAAACGCGGGCGTCGGTTACTTCTATTATAATTCCTCGAGGACTTTTGTGCAATGACCCCGCGGCAATTATCGAAAAAGAAAACCTATTTTATACCAAAAATTCATTGAAATTGGTCTTGTTATCGGTTATAATATGAATCGTTGTTAATTTGATTTTAGAGTACCTTGTGTGATTGCGCCTCGCTGGCAGTTTGCCGGATCGCGTATAAAGAACGGAGAGGGCTGTTTGTGCTCCGTGTTTTATAGCGGCGGTGGCAGCCGGCCGGTAGATGATCCGGGGACTCTTTTGGGCGGTTTGTTCAAATCGGCCATATTACAATATCTTAGGAAGAATGGGGAAATTCAAATGGATCCACAAAATGAAGTTTTGCTCTCGCTGACGGTATTGCTGACCGGTATCGTCGTCGTATTCGCAATGCTGATTTTCTTGACGATCATCATCAAGATTTACGGCACTGTGATTTACAACACGGTAAAGAAACGGACAAAGGCTCCGGCGCCCAAGCAAGCGCCTGCTCCTGCGCCAGTTCCCCAAGCCGCGCCGATTGCGGTGGAGGATGGAATCTCCGGGGAAGTTGTGGCTGCCATTGCGGCTGCGGTCTATATGACGTATGGGGTGTCTGCATCGTCGATCCGTTCCGTAAAGCGTGCTGCCGCCAATCCGCGTTCCCTGTGGGGTGAAGCGGGAAGGCTGGAAAATACACGCCCCTTCTAACAGAATCTTTTGTACGGACATGCAATAACTTCGCAGCCAAAGGCCTGGGCCTGCTGCAATTTGAAAAAAGAAAGGGCTGACATTTTCAGTGCAGATTATCAATGAATTTTTAAATTCCATTGTGGATATTTTCAGAACCTCCGGGTTTGCCAGCAACGACTGGCGCAATTACATCATGATTGCAATTGCGTGCGTGCTGCTTTACTTGGCTATTAAAAAAGAGTTCGAACCGCTGCTCCTGCTGCCGATCGCTTTCGGCATGATGATGGTAAACCTGTATCCCGCGATCATGGCCGCGCCGACCGATACGGCAAACGGCGGCCTGTTCTATTACTTATACCAGGGCGTTAAGCTCGGCATTTATCCGCCTTTGATCTTCCTGGGAATCGGCGCGATGACGGACTTCGGTCCCCTGATTGCAAACCCGAAGAGCTTCCTGCTCGGCGCTGCGGCGCAGCTGGGCATTTTCCTGACGTTCATCGGCGCAATCTTTATTGGCAACCTCGGTATCCCGAACCTTTCCTTCACCGCGCAAGAGGCCGGCTCCATCGCAATCATCGGCGGCGCGGACGGCCCGACGGCAATCTTCGTCACCTCAAAGCTGGCGCCTCAATTACTGGGGCCGATCGCCGTGGCGGCGTATTCGTACATGGCCCTGGTGCCGATCATTCAGCCGCCGATCATGAAGGCGCTGACCACCAAGAAAGAGCGTTCCATCGTCATGGAGCAGCTCCGCCCGGTGTCCAAGCTGGAAAAGATTCTGTTCCCGATCATTGTCACGATTCTGATTTCCCTGCTGCTGCCCGATGCGGCTCCGCTGGTGGGCATGCTGATGCTGGGCAACCTGATGCGTGAGAGCGGCGTGGTTTCCCGTATTGCAAACACGGCGCAGAACGAATTGATGAATATCATCACAATCTTCCTGGGCGTCACGGTCGGTGCGACCGCGAAGGGCGAGGTGTTCCTCAGCCCCCAGACGATTGGTATTATCATCCTCGGCCTGCTGGCGTTCTGCTTCGGCACGGCTGGCGGCGTCCTCTTCGGCAAGCTGATGTGCTTTGTCACCCATGGCAAGGTAAACCCGTTGATCGGTTCCGCCGGTGTTTCTGCGGTGCCAATGGCGGCGCGTGTCAGCCAGAAGGTTGGCCAGGAGGAAAGCCCGAGCAACTTCCTGCTGATGCACGCAATGGGTCCGAACGTGGCCGGTGTAATCGGTTCCGCTGTTGCGGCCGGTGTGCTGATCAGTATTTTGGGCTGATTTGGTCGGCAAACTGAATATGTGTTGAACGAACAATACCCGCACACTCTAAGCGTGCGGGTATTTAATTGGGGAGCGGATTTTCCGTTCCCCCCGATTTGGTTAGGAGCAAAGAAATGAACGAACAGACAGCGAATGAGATTTTACAACTGAGAAAAACGGTGATGGAGCGGGAGTTTTCCCGCATGAACGACCGGCAGAAAGAAGCGGTATTCCATACGGACGGGCCGCTCCTGGTGCTGGCTGGCGCAGGCAGCGGAAAAACCACTGTACTTGTGAACCGGATCGCCAATCTGATCCGCTGGGGCGGGGCGTACCACAGCACCGCTGTTCCGTATGATTTTTCGCAGAGCGAGTTGGACGTGCTGCACGCTGCGGCAAAGGGGGAAGCCCCTCTGCCCGGGGACGTGCGGGAGCGGCTGGCGGCCGACCCGTGCCGCCCATGGCAGATTTTGGCGATCACCTTCACCAATAAAGCTGCCGGGGAGCTGAAAAACCGCCTGGAAGCAATGCTCGGCCCGGCGGGCGGGGATATTTGGGCCTCGACCTTCCATTCGACCTGCGCGCGCATGCTGCGCCGCGACGGGGAGCGCCTCGGCTATACCAGTCACTTTACGATTTATGATACCGACGATTCCCGCAGGCTGATCAAGGACTGCCAAAAGGCGTTGAATATCGACGACAAGGTGCTGCCCTATAAATCCATCCTGTCCGCGATTTCGCATGCCAAGGACAGCCTGATTTCCCCAAAGGAATATGAGCAGCAGGCGGGCAGGGATAACCGGCTTGTGATGATTGCACAGGCGTATCAGCTGTATCAGGAGCGCCTGAAAGAGGCCGACGCCATGGATTTTGACGACCTGATCTGCAATGCGGTGCGCCTGTTTGAAGAATGCCCGGATGTCCTGGAATATTACCAGGATAAATTCCGCTATGTGATGGTGGACGAGTATCAGGACACCAACCACGCGCAGTATGTCTTTGTAAAGCTGCTGGCCCAGAAGCGCCAAAACCTCTGCGTGGTGGGCGACGACGACCAGAGCATCTACAAGTTCCGCGGGGCGACCATTGAAAATATCATGAGCTTTGAAAAAACATTCCCCCGCGCGGCGGTCATCCGTCTGGAACAGAACTACCGCTCCACGCAGAATATTCTGGACGCTGCCAACGCTGTGATTTCTAACAACACCGAGCGCAAGGGGAAAACGCTCTGGACAGAAAATCCCGAGGGCGCCAAAATCGCGGTACATACTGCATTCAGCGAGCAGGACGAGGCGGACTATGTCGCCAAAAAGATTCTGGAAGGGGCGGCGGCTGGAAGAAAGTTTTCCGACTATGCCATCCTGTACCGCATGAACTCCCAGTCGAACATTCTGGAAAAGATGTTCGTGAAATCCGGCGTGCCGTACCGCATCATCGGCGGCCTGCGCTTCTACGAGCGCAAGGAGATCCGCGATATGATCGCCTATTTGAGCGTGATTAACAATCCCTCGGATGAGATGCGTTTGCGCCGGATCATCAACCAGCCGAAGCGCTCCATCGGCGACAAGACCATCGCGTCGGCGGCGGAAATTGCAGCGACCGTGGGGGAATCCCTGTTTGACGTGATCTGCCATGCGGATTCGTACGAGCCGCTGAAACGCACGGCGCCCAAGCTCCTGCAGTTTGCCAGCTTGATGCAGTCGCTGATCGACGCTTCCAGCGACCCGGATATCAGCCTCAACGACTTGTACCATTTGATTTTGACAAAGACAGACTACATCGAATCCCTGCGTGCGGCGGAGAACGACGACGCGCAGGACCGTATCGATAATATCAACGAATTGTCCTCCAACATCATCAAATATGAGGAGGACAACGGCGAAGAGGCCAGCCTTTCAGGATTCCTCGAGGAGGTCTCCCTGATGACGGACATCGACAATTTCGATGAAAATGCCGATTCGGTCGTGATGATGACGATGCACTCCGCAAAGGGCCTGGAATTCCCGGTGGTGTTCTTGCCGGGCTTTGAAGAGGGGATTTTCCCCGGTCTGCAGGCGATCTATAACCCGACCGAGATCGAGGAGGAGCGCCGTCTGGCCTATGTGGCGATCACCCGCGCGCGGGAGGAGCTCTTTGTCCTCAACGCGGAAAGCCGTATGATTTTCGGAAGCACGTCCCGCAACAAGGCATCCCGCTTTATCACGGAGATTCCGGAGGAACTTGTGGAGCGCACCAGAACCCGCGAGTGGAAGAAGCCCAAGCCGGGCATGGTGCTCCCGACCTCCGCCTATGAGGCGCGCACCGTCTCCACCAATGCGGCGCGCCATTTCGGCCCGTCCAGCCTGGAAAAGGGACATGCCCCGTCGGAGCCTTTGCGCGCGGGGAACCGCGTCTCCCACAAGACCTTTGGGGAGGGCACGGTGATCACGGCCACATCGATGGGCAACGACACGCTCCTGGAGATCGCCTTTGAAAAGGTGGGGACCAAGAAACTGATGGCAAACTTTGCCCGTCTCGATAAGCTGGATGGATAAGCCCCTGTTCGCACACAGGAAAAGGAAATGGATCGAACGTTCACTTTGAAGAGAAAAGAGGAAATGTATGGCAGAAGAAAGCAAACAACTGCAACAAAATAAAATGGGATCGGCCCCCATGCTGGGACTGATCCTGTCCATGTCCCTGCCCGCAATGTTCTCTATGCTGGTGCAGGCGCTGTATAATGTGGTGGACAGCTATTTCGTCGCAAAGCTGAGCGAGAATGCGCTGACCGCCGTATCTTTGGTGTTCCCAATTCAAAACCTGCTGATCGCGGTCGGCGTGGGCACGGCGGTCGGAATCAACTCCCTGATTTCCCGCCGCCTGGGCGAGGGCCGCAGGGAAGAGGCCGACCGGGCGGCGACCCATGGAATTATCCTGGGCCTGTTGAACTGGGTTTTGTTCGCCCTGTTTGGGCTGTTCTGCTCTCGCCTGTTTATCGGCGCCTTTACCAGCACGGCGGAGGTTGTGGAGATGGGCACCCAGTATATGAGCATCGTCTGCATTTTCTCCATCGGTATTTTTGTGGAGGTCAACATCGAAAAGACGCTGCAGGCGACCGGCAATATGATCTATCCGATGGTCTTTCAGCTGATCGGCGCTGTGACCAATATCGTCCTGGACCCGATTTTCATCTTCGGCATGTTCGGTATGCCGAAGATGGGCGTTGCGGGCGCCGCCGTGGCGACGGTTGCAGGCCAGATTCTGGCGATGATCGTGGCGGCTGTGGTGATCTTCCTGAAGGAGCATGAGGTCACGATTTCGTTCCGCGGTTTCCGGGTCAACTGGAACACCGTCCGGAACATCTATGCCGTCGGGTTCCCGGCCATCATCATGCAGTCGATCGGCTCCGTGATGGTCATGGGAATGAACGCCATCCTGATCGCCTTTACAGAGACGGCGGTGGCCTTCTTCGGCGTGTACTTTAAATTGCAGTCCTTCGTATTCATGCCCGTCTTTGGCCTCACGCAGGGCGTCATGCCCATCATGGGCTACAATTACGGCGCACGGAAAAAGGCGCGCCTGATGTCCGCCCTCAAGATCGGCAGCGTGATCGCCTTGGTCATCATGGCGTGCGGCATGGCGCTGTTCTGGGCAATTCCGGACGGGTTGCTCACGATCTTCAACGCGTCCGAGCAGATGCTGGCCATCGGTGTTCCCGCGCTGCGCACGATCAGCCTGTGCTTTTTGCCGGCGGCGCTCGGTATCCTGTTCTCCACGCTGTTCCAGGCGGTGGGCCACGGCGTGAGCAGCTTGATTATCTCTGTGCTGCGCCAGCTGGTGGTTTTGCTCCCGGCGGCGTTCCTGCTGGCGCAGATCGGCCTGCAGCCCATTTGGTACGCCTTGCCAATTGCAGAGGGTTTCTCGCTGCTGGCGAGTATCCTGCTGTTTGTCAGGATGTACCGCAAGACGATCAAGACGATGTAATCCGAAGGTGGATGCGGTGCAGCTTATCCGACGGCTGAGGGAGCTTCCTGAAGGCGGACGCCACCTGGATGAATGCCCCTTGGAGGGCGGCTCTATGCGAACGCCGCCGTTGACCATGAGGATGGGTACTGTTTGAGGGATTCCTTTGCGGCGTCCCGGCGGCCTATGTCATGGTGCTGCAATGCTGAAAAATTTATATAGATTAACGAATGGACGGTGCGGACCGCCGGTGGATATGATTTTGCCGGTTTGTTCGCACCGCGTTATTTTACCGGCTTTTGGGGGATTCGTTGCGCACGGGAATTTTATTTTATAATTTTTTCGGGGATTCGCACAGTTGCCCTTTACAACCCGCATGCTTCTTGGGTATAATGGAGGCGCAGTAGAAACCCACACCCCGTAAGGGGACGATAACGCCAGATATACCGCGCCTTTGTAGCTGTAATAAAGTAGAAACCACACCTCGTAAGGGGACGATAACTCTTTGATGAAGTGATCTAACCCCGAAAGTACGTCACCCCGCCAGGGGACGACAACGGTCGGTATATAGAGGTATTTGGGGGTGCTGGCTGGGTCGCAACCCATATCCTGCAAGGGGACGATCACTCGTAATCATGTAGGCTATCCATCATACTAATTAGGTAGAACTCACCCCCCGCCAGGGCACGGCGACTTCATCAGCATTTCATTTGTCTTTTCATCCAATCAAATTTATAAGTCACGCCCCGTCAGGGGACGATGACAGCGTGTTCATCAGGCCTACCCACTTCATCGGGGGTCGAACTCCACACCCCGTAAGGGGACGGTAACAGTGGGAAACCGGAGTTGATTGTTGCAGAAGCCGATAGGCAATTTCCTTCCGATCCACTACAAGCCAGTGGATCGTTGTAACAGAAACCAATCCCCGCCAGGGGACCGCAACGCATCCAGATCCATATCGGAATACATGCTGTAACAATCCGCACCTCGTAAGGGGACAACCATTCGTTTATAAGGAACAGGTTTGGGAAGACATCGTGCTGCTATCCACGTCCCGCGCGGGACAAAAGCAAATCCATGTCAATTGTTTTGCGAATGGGAACATCGGCCATTATCTCCGCAAGGAGGCGAAAAATGCGGCGTCCTTCGTGGATCGCCGCATCTTTTTGCCAATCTATCAAAACATGCAAAAACCCGGCACAGACAAACAACAGTCTGTGCCGGGTTTTGTGTGCCAAGCGTCCGAAAGAATGCGTTTCTTTCCGGGCGCTTTTTATGTATCGCTATCTTGATGGAACCACGTTCCTCTTAAAATGCTGATGTGTTTTGCAGGACCTGCATCTGTTCTGCATTTTTTGAGATCGATGAAAATGCTTCCGGCGCATGCGCTCCAAGAGGGGCGCTGCCGGCGCACGGTGAGCGGCCGACCCCTTATGGAAGAAGGACCTCCAGCTCCCGAACCGCTTCTTCGAACATCCAAACGGAGACGGAACC
>DBFXIC010000342.1:0-8155 GCA_048455095.1 Anaeromassilibacillus sp. | reverse complement strand
AAGCAGAGTAGGGGTTCGCGCGTAAAGTGTCAGTTGGACGGGGAGTTGCCGCTGAACGAAAAGCGCTTGCTTGCGGTGCGACCCCCGCATCCCGCTGCTGCATCATTGGGACATCCCATCTTGCGGCAACATGTGCGCCTTCTTTTGGAAGACGTGCCTGCTTTTCCGCGATGAATTTTGATGGAGGTGTCTTTTTTATGCCCAAATTTGCAAACAACGCTTTGAAAGCCCCACATTTTTCCACTCTGCTGAGAGAATCTGCCGCGGAACAAAAAAAACCGCAAACCATTGTTGTGACAGCCATGATGATCGCCATGAATATTGCTCTGTCGAGCATGCATGTCTATCTGACTCCCCAGATGCGTGTAAGCTTTGGATTTTTGACAAACGCGGTCACCGGTATGCTGTATGGACCGGTGGTGGCCGCCACCGCAGGCGCGGTAGGAGACGTGCTCTCCTATTTGATTCGTCCGGATGGCGCCTATTTCCCTGGTTTTACAGTCACAGCGGCGCTTGGCGGTCTGATCTATGGATTTTTCCTGTATCGACGTCCCATGAACTTGCCGCGTGCAATTGCTGCAAAGGCCTCAATCAGCTTCCTTCTGAATGTATTGCTGAACACATTTTGGATGGTTGTTCTTTATGGTAAATCTTTTACTGCACTCTTCCCCGTCCGTCTCACCAAAAATTTGATGCTGCTTCCCATTGAGGTGGCGTTGCTCTATGTTGTCGGAAAAGCTGTGCAGAAGATTACCCGTCGGATCTTTGCCGTTTAGCATGCATATGCCTTGCAGACTTCAATTAGAAATTCCGTTTTAAACGGTTGTGTTTCTCCTATCAATTTTTTTGATTCCATGTAAAAATACCCTTATAAAAACAGGACATGCCGGGCTGGTATCCCCAGCCGGACATGTCCTGTTTTTCATTTATAAAGAGCCGATTCTGTTTTCAGCTAGATACCCTTGGTTTTAGATGGTCGCGTCCCCTGCAAAGCGCACAACTTCCTGTGCAACCGCATTGCAGGTTTCTGTGCTATCCCAATGGATATTGTGGCTTGCGCCCTCGATCGGGCAGAAATTCACCTCTGCGTTGCTCAAAAGCTTTTGAAGTTGCTCTTCGTCGTCCTTTGTAAAGAACACATCCTCCGTGCCCCAGATGATATCCACCGGGCAGGAGACGCTGGACAGCCGTTCCGTGTTGTCAAGTGCGGCACATCCTCCAAAAATATTATACCAGTCCGCATAGGGGAGCGAACGAGCATGCTCATAGACCGCTTTGCAGAAATTCGGGTCCTCATTGGTGGTTTCCGTCCATGACTTTACAAAATCATCCGGAATCTGCTGCACTGCGTCGTAACCACGCACACCCAAGAACTCTGCACCATCCCCCTGGAGAATCCAATCCAACATGGGATTTCCAGCCATTTTTGCGCTGGAGGAGATGAGGACAGCCCGTTCCACGCGTTCCGGCGCTGTGAGTAGGATTTCCTGCGTGATCAAAGAACCCAACGAATGGCCGACCGGGATAAATTTCTTTACGCTGAGTTTTTCCATCAGATTTAAAACATCGTTGCAATGTACCGTTACAGTGTAACCTTCTTCTCCGGCATCGGGCTTGTCCGTCTTGCCGTGGCCGCGCAGTTCCGGAATATAGCAGCGGAATCCCGCCTTCGCCAGCTGCGGCGCCACCTGCGACCAGGAAATGCGGCTGTCCGTTGCGCCGTGAATCAAAAGAAGCGGTGTTCCGTCCTCCGGGCCACAGGTCAGATAGGTCATCTGGATTCCTGTGTCGAGCTTCACACTGCTCTCTTCCCAATCCACAGAAACCAATGTGGACCAATCGTTTCCATCCTCCGGCGCCGATGCGGGCGGCTCTTCGCTGGTTTCCGAAGGAAGCCCGTTTTCGCTGCTCTCTAAAGAATTTTCAATGGTACTGCTCTGCGGTTGCTTATCACCGGAATTACATCCGCCCAAAACTGCAAGCAGCAGGGCCCCTGCCAAAAAACATGCCAACCATTTTTGCTTCATACTGTCATCTCCAAATTCGTTTTCATTCGCCAAGTTTTGACATCTTCACACTACCATGTATTTCCAGGGCTGTCAAGAAATGTTCCCAGCAAAAAGCCAATTTGAAGAGACTTTTTTCTTTGTGTATCTTTCGGTTCATCATCTGCAATTTTTCCTTTATGTCCTGCGATGCATTCACCATATTTTCTGTATCGTTTTTTACGTCCAACAATATCGGGCTTTACCCGACGCAACGAGGCCCCCGGCATAAACCGGGGGCCTCGTCAACTAAAGAATCGCGTATACGCAGCCCGTACGGCCGCTTGTCTGATAAGCTGGTTATTCTGTCACAACCGCCATACCAAGCTGAACTGCCTTGCCGCCGATCGTGCAATAGATTCCTGTGGCGTCCCCTGCCTTGCCCAACGCCTGAACAGTAAAGTAGATATCGTTTCCAACACGCTTGGCAACCATCCCCGTGAATACGCTGGCGTTACCAGTCGAAAGGGAAAGTTCAGGAGTTCCGGTCACGGTCATCTTGTAGGTATAACTGCTTCCCTTTTTGACGGGCACAGGGAATCTGGTATCGCTCTTGACCGGCAGGACCTGCGCGGCTGGAGCGGAGAGCACGGCATAAGTGCCACCCGCAACCACCTGAATTTTCACGCTCCCAGCGGCATCAGCGGCGACTGTGCCATAGTCCACATTGAACCCGCTGGACGTATCCAGGGCATAGACGTACTGGCGGGTGTTCGGTGCAAATCCAGCGAGTATCACCGTGGCCACTCCGCCCGGGATGGGTCCGACCTGTTTGAGGGAGATCGTCGCCCCCTGCGCAGAACGAGATACGCTTCCCGCAAAGTTCATACTCGAAGCGGCCACAGGAGAGTTCTGCATCCCCTTGCCGGAGAGCTGCAACCGATATTGTTCCTTCCCTGTTTCATCTTTCACAATAACGACCAGCTCTTTTCCGGACGTCTTTGCCGCATTAAGCAGGGCAGGCGCTACCTGCATATTTTCCCAACGAATGTCGCCGCTGCTTGTAAGCGTACTGGGAATCGTAACCTCCACCTGGAGAATCTCGATCGCCTCGTTTGCAGCCATTGCAGCCAGATTGGAGGCGGGAACAGAAATCGTCATCTGGAACGGCACGGCACTTGCCGCATTTTTAGCCGCATTTTGTACGACAGCGCTGTCCACGTTCCCCTGAATTCGCGCTATGTTCCCGGAAATTACTGCACTGGACATCAGCGGGGTTACCACGTTTCCGGAGACCGTTGTTGTCGACGTCTGCGTTACAGGCACTGTGTCGTCGGTATCCTTTTTAGGACTGCTACTGTGGGAGCCGCCGCTGGATTTCTTGCTCAATGTGACGGTCACGGTCATATCCTTACCCGCCATTGTAAAGCTGCCGCTCTTACTGTTATAACCACTGGCACTTACCGAATACGTATAGACGCCGTCCGTAAGCGCGTTCAGATCTTTTACAACCTGCCCTGACACGTTCTTGACCGTTACGGAAGCACTAGCGGGAGTCAGGACAAAATGCACTGCGTGGGTCTCTGGTTCCGGCGCCTCTTCCACAAGACGGTCGATCGCGGACTGGAGCTGCAGGTATGCACCCGTGTATTCCTCCACACTGGATTCCGGGTTTGCGAGCGCCGCTTCTGCAGACGAAATCGCAACTTCCAACTCTGCGAGGCTCTCTGCTGTATAATCCCCTGACAGCAGCTGTTTGGCCTGCTCCACGAGCTGGGCCAGCTCTTCTTTGGAATAGGTGGGCTGTTCTGCTGTAATATGGACGATCTGCTCTGCTCTTGTGGACGGGTCCATCTTGCACATAGCTATGACCGTGACGTCCCCTTCACGCAGAGCTTTGAGGTTTCCATTTTTGTCAATGGTCGCAACGCCAATGCCGTTTTCCACCAGATACAAGGGAGCGACCCCCAGGGAGATCCAATTTGCCCCAGAGATTCCAGAGGCTTCCACCTGTGCGGAAACTTGCATGTTTTTGCCAACCTGAAGCGTATCCGACGGCACCTGGAGCTTCACTGTATCGATTGGATAATAGGCAATCGTCGTTTCCTTTTCTGTGAATTGGAAGGACGAGGCCTTTTCTGCGTCCACCAACGTTCCATCCGCAGAAATTCCCTTTGTTCCGTCGGCGGTCAGGATGGCATAGCCGCCTGTGACTGGAGACAGCTTCCAAATTGTCCCCTGCACCTTCTGAACCAGTTTTCCGTCTTGCACGGCCAGTGCGCGGCCCGAACCGGCATTGACCAGTTGAACGCCGCCGCCCTGTTGTGAACTCAGCTTCCAGATCTGGTGACGTCCGTAATCCTTTTCGGCGGAGATGGTTACAATATCACCGTTTGTGTCCATCTTTTCTGCACTGAGATATGCGCCGGTCGCCCGATTCTGGAATGCGACATAACCGGTTTCCGTGACAATGCGCTTCCACTTCTGCGTATTGTCAGAGGGACTCTTAACTGTATTACAGATCTTTCCTGCCTCTGGATGAATGGTCAAAACCTTTTGACTCACACCGTCCCAGGTATCGCCCTTCCACTCCTGATATGTTTCAATATAGACATATCCGTCTCCGGCATCCGTCAGGCGCAGCTGCGAAAGGCCTGCCGGATCCAAAGAAGCTCCGGCGCCCCAGCTCCACACTTCGCCATAGGAATCTGCCCAATTGTTCCCGCGGATACAGAGCGATACTTTGGTGGAGGCATTCAAATATCCTGCGGTTACGCCGGGCGTTTTCCACGCGGGGAGACTGCCATCGTCATACACCTCTGTGGGGAATTCCACCCAAAGTGCGTTGTCCGGCAAAGTGGATTTCATCGCTGCGGTAGAAACCACGCCGTTTTCTGCGCGATTTTGTGCCTGTACGGTGAGAGCTTTTTCTCCGCTCTGCACAACATAGTCCCCGTCTTTCACTTCGGAGAGCGTGAATACGACCGCGACGGTCTCCCCCTGCTCCATCGAAAGAAGGATGTCTCCATTTTCGTCAAACGTGGGCGTCTTTCCATCCACCGTCACAGTTTCCCAGGCAACGCCACATTTCAGGGCGATAGTCTGGTCGGTGTTCGAGGTGATCTCCGCTTTGATTTCGCCCTCCGCGCGGCTCCACTCCAAACTATCGACAACAGCCTGCGTTCTGGCGTGCAACCCGGTGATGGAGCCTTCCTCCCAGTCCTCCGGAAGGGCGGGAAGCAGTTCGATCTCGCCGTTGCAGTTGCCGTCGTTCTCCGTCTCAAAGCCATCTGTTGTGATACCCGTGCGTGAGAACAGCAGGGCTTCCTGTACAATCCCCACCATGCCGATCTGTGTATCCGTACAATAGGCGGAGCTACCGTTTACATTGTGTGCGGTTGTCATGGAGCTGTGATAGATTTTTCCAGTCATGCCGGGCTTCAGGGAGTCAATGACTCCTTGTCCGTTCTTCAGACGGGCTTCGCCCAGGCCCTTATGCATCCAACCGTGACTCTGTTGGGAGTTCTGTCCGTCCCTTGCTTTATACGCCATAGTGAGATCTGCGCCGGCTTTGAGTTCCATGTTGTCCTCCGCCTCATAACCGGGCCATACCGGATACAGATGGCTGAAATGGCGGTGGCCGTAGTTCTCGCGGTTTGCGCATTCATCAATCGACCATTCCATCAGGTCGCCCTGTTCCTGATATTTATAGGCAGGCAATTTCGCCTTGAGTTCCTGCCACTTTTCCACCTCGGTGGTGTCTCCCACTGCGCCTGCCATGGCGATCGCCATATCCAAGCCATCCCTGGCAGCAGCAATATCCATCGTGGAGTTGATCTGCACAACATCCTCGTTCGGCTTTTTCGGATGGTTTTCCGGCGAATAGGTGGGCAGCAGCATATAGCGCTCACCCTCGGCCAGTTCTTTATGATCCGGATCATAACAGGTGTTGCCCTGTGCGTCCATGTAGTACTGCGGGTCCACAAACTGTTCCCAGAAGTGGGCATGTTTGCGAAGCAGAGGCCAAAGGATATCCTCCTCCAGATCAAACCCGTCTTTTTTGACGCGCTCTATATCCGCTGCATCCAGATCGAGTACCTCTGCAAGGGACTCAACATCGATGTCCGCGCCGACCGGAATGGTTTCATTACCATAGCACTGCCAGTATTCATAGATCGGCAGAAGCTGCCAGTCCGCACCCGCATTCCAGCAGAAGAATGGGTTGCCCGCATTGAAATGGTAGATGAATCCATTTTCTCCGTCGGTACGGCCAGAGGCCATGATCGCATCTTCCATACCGTAAATCTGCTCCGCGTTATACTGAAAATCGTCTACGATACGCAGCATGAAATCAATATAACCGCGGCCGAATGTCTTCATACTTCCTACGTTTGCAGCAGAAATCTGTAGATTGACATTTGCATCCGTAGTATAATCGGCCTGCCAATTCGGATTAAACACGCCCGTCCAGATGCCGCCCAAACGCGTGGTTGAATACCCAGAGGCACAAACGGCCGCATACCGGCCCGCATTAAACGCACGCTCGATCATGGCAGGGTAGAGCGCCGACTTGTTGGAACGCTGCTTCTTCAAAAGCGCTTCATTCGGCAGAGAACGGTCGGCTTCATCCCCGTGGAGGTCCAGCTTGACGCCGTTAAACAGGGGGCGGTGAATCTCCACATGGGCTGCCAAGGCGTCGTCGTAAGAGAACGCTACTGGAACGGAAGAGTCCTTCGTGCTGTCCTCATCATCCGCCTCGCTGTAGGCTTCCTCCACCTCTGCAATCTGACTGCATAGTTCGTCTACCAATGCATAAGTGTCCGCCTGTGCAAATTCTTCCATGGTGCCCAGCGTATCGACGGTGCGGTCCAACGCGGTGATGAGGATCACCTTCTCCGCTCCAGTGACACGGATCGCCGCTTTTTCACCGATGTTCTTTTTATCCGTCGGTTCCAGCTCCACTTTTTCCTTCTGGCCATCGGTCAGTACGCGCGTCATACCTGCGTAACCGCCTTTATTCAGGAAGCTGTTTTCAAATATTGGATAATGCACTACCTGTCCGATAAAGGAGGCGTCCTCTGGAACCAACTCCTTGTACCGTACATCCGGCGTAGTGCCCGATTCCCGCGGAATCGAAGAGATGTCGTCCAAAGAGAGCGTCAGGTCGAGCTTTTCCCCCTCTGAGGACTGCGTGTACTCCGTAATGATGACATTGTCCGCGCGTGAGGCAAATGTTCTGCGGAGCCAAACGCCCGCTTCGTCCTCGTAGCCCACGCCGATTTCCGCTTTTTCGTAATTGGTCCAACGCTTGTAGTCCTGCATCTCCCCGTGCTCTTCCATATCCACGCGGAGCTGATTGCCGGGATGATAGGAGTAGTCATAGCCGCAGGCCCATTTCTCTGCTTCATCGATTCCCCAGGATTCTTTTGCCTGCTCTTCCACAAGCTTCCAGACCGTTCCCTCCGTCTCTGCAGCATAGGGATCTTTTACCATTGCCTGACGCATCTCGTCAAGCTTCTGATAAATGGCGGGCGTATCCATTCGGTCGTTGTTCGGCATGTTGAACTTGGTATTCTGGAAGATCATCACATCGCTCAGGGGATTGCAGGATTCCAAAAGTGCGATCTCTCCGTTTCCTGTCACCATACTCTCCCGCCAACGAAGATGATCCTTCTGGTTGAGGGGCTTTTCTCCCTCATAATCCATGGCGTCGTATGTAATGGAAACCACGCCGGTTTCCCCATGCAGGGGATCGTCTAAAACTGTGCGGGCAGCGTAATTGTGCGTCTGCCGCGGTTTTGCCCCGGCCATCGTTCCCGGCATCGTGCTCAGCAACATGGAACAGGCCAAAAGTAGTGAACAAATTTTTCGCAGTGCCAATTTTTTCATCCTCTCTTCCTAATCTTTTGATATCCTGCCACCCCAGTGAAATCGCCTCCGGGGTGAACGTTTTTAATTGAATGCGCCTATCGCCTCCCTCCAACCGTTTATACAGCCTTTTCAATGGGAAGTATAGCAAACTCTTCCTAAGGAAAACATGGAATATTCGATCAAAAACGGGTAAAATACAATCCTTTTTCCATAAAAATAGGTGATTTTTTACAATTCTCCATTTCCCTTGTGGATGGAATCGCGGAATTCGTTTGGAGACATTTTATAGTACTTTTTAA
>DBFXIC010000341.1:0-23356 GCA_048455095.1 Anaeromassilibacillus sp. | reverse complement strand
GTACATGTCCAAACCTTATTAAAAAACTTTCATACTCTATTCGCTGCGCAATGCGTCAATCGGGTTCAGGTTTGCCGCGCGGCGCGCCGGCATGTAGCCAAAAATGACGCCGATACCCGCCGAAACGCCGAAGGAAACCAGAATTGCACCCATGGAGGGGGACGCGTCGAACCCGATGATTCCGCTTGCCACCGTGGTGAGCACACAGCCAAGTGCAATACCGGCGATTCCACCGAGCGAGCTGGTGACGCCCGCTTCGATGACAAACTGCTGCAAAATGGTGCGGCGTTTTGCACCGAGCGACTTACGGATGCCGATCTCCCGGGTGCGCTCTGTCACGGACACCAGCATGATGTTCATGATGCCGATTCCGGCCACCAACAGGGAAATTGCCGCGATCCCCACCAGCAGCATGGTCATCATATCGGTCATGGACGTCACCATCTCCAGCATTTCGGAAAGACTCGTCACAGTGTACAGATCCTCGTTTTTAAACACCTCGTACAGGTAGTCTTTGAGCACCGCCTTTGCCTGCTCCATTTCGTCTACATTGCGCACGGTGAAGACATAGCTGGATATATCGGCGCTGAAAGAGAGCTTTGTCGCGACTGAATACGGAAGATATACACAGTCGTCGGCGGATCGCTCCTCGGAATCGGCCTTTTCCTGTAAAATGCCGACCACGGTATAGGCGCCGCCGTTGATTTTAATCGTTTGGTTCAACGCGTTTTCCCCAGCGAAGAGCTCCTGTGCCACATAGGAACCGATCACACAGACTTTCTGCCGGGAAGCGATGTCGGAATACTGGACGAACCGGCCGCTGGAAAGCTCCAACGCATTGATGCTCAGATAATCTTCGCCCACGCCGGAGATCGACGCGCTAGTGGAGCTCTCCGTTCCATGCTTCAGTGTTCCCCGGACGGTGACGGTGGGGCTCATGGCGGCAAACAGGTCCTGCTGCTCCTCCAAGAACTGATACATGCCGTCTACGTCCACCCGGCGGGTATCCGTATTGGTGACCGATACGCTGACCTGGTCCGTGCCGAGGTCGGAAAAGCTGTCCGAGATATACGTTGTCATGCCCTGCATCAGGCTGACCAGGATGATGACGGACGCGACGCCGATGATAATCCCCAACATGGTCAGGAAGGAACGCATTTTACTGCTTGCGATGCTCTTGAGCGCAAGCTTAAAGGATTGACTCATAGGCCTTCACGTCTCCGTCAAAAAGTATTTTTCCATCGCTGATCTTGACCACGCGTTCGGCCTCCATGGCAATGGAATTATCGTGGGTGATGATGACCACGGTGTTCCCCTCCTCATGCAGCTGTTTGAGGAAGTCAAGCACTTCCCGGCCCGTTTTGGAATCAAGCGCACCGGTCGGTTCATCCGCCAGAATCAAAGAAGGATTTCCAACTAACGCCCGTGCGATGGACACACGCTGCTGCTGGCCGCCAGAGAGCTGCTGCGGCATATATCTCCATTTGTCCCGCAGGCCCACGCGTTCGAGCGATTCCAAGGAGCGCTCCTCACGCTCCTTTTTACCCACGCCCGCGTAGACAAGGGGCAGTTCCACGTTTTCCAGAAGGTTCTGTTTGGGCAGCAGGTTGTACTGTTGGAATACAAACCCAATGGTTTTATTGCGAATTTCTGCCAAACGATCGTCGTCCATCTCGCTCACATCGTGTCCGTTCAAAATATAGGTTCCCTCCGTTGGAACGTCCAGCGCACCGATAATATTCATAATGGTGGACTTGCCGCTTCCGGACTTTCCAACGATGGAGACGAATTCCCCGGGATAGATGTCCAGAGAGATCCCATCGTTTGCGCGCACGACCATATCGCCCATCTCATAGATTTTATAGATATTCTGCAGAGAGATCAAGGGCTGTGTATCCACTTGTGCCTGTGCCATATCAGAAACCTCCTCCCGGCCCGCCGCCACGGTTTCCACCGCCGCCTCCGGGCATTCCACCGCCGCCAGGCATCCCGCCGTCAGGCATTGCCATCACACCATACATGGCGGTGGCGTCTGTAGAGGTTGTCGGGTCGATGTAGACCACGTCACCCTCGGAAAGGCCGCTCTTGATCTCCACATAATCCTCGCTGATGAGGCCAGTTTCGACCTCCACAGAACGGAATCCCGCCGGGACTCTGCCCTGCGCCCCGGTGACGCTGTCATCCTGCACATATACCGTATTTCCGCGCATCAGCGCCTGCACCGGAATTGCAAGCACATTCTCCGCCTCGTCGATGATAATCTCCCCCGTGACGTTCATACCGGGTAACAGATCGCCCACCTCGTCCATCTGGACGGTCACCGGGTATTGGGTAACACCGTTGCTGGACGTACTCTGCAGGCTGACGTTCGTCACCTGTCCGGTAAAGCTCTCGCCCTCAAAGGCATCCACCGTAACCTGTACCTTCTGGCCTACTTCAACGTTCAAAACATCGAGTTCATCCACATACATTTCAAACGTCAGAGCGGACATGTCATAGATGACCGCCATCGATGTATTGTTGTCGTTGCCGCTCTTGAGCGTATCGCCCGCCTTGGTATTCTTTACGATCACCTGGCCGGAAATCGGGGCGGTGATTTCATAATCCTCCAGGCTGTCCTGGGTATTCTCCAAATTGGTCTGCGCATCCTCCACACTTTGTTCTGCCGATTCCAAGGAGTCCTTCACATTTTGAAGCGCGTCGTCCACGGATTCCTGGGTAAAAGTGAACAGCGTCGCGCCCCCATGGACATAACTTCCCTCTTCTACAAAGAGGGAAGCGATGTCCCCTCCATGGTCCGCAGTGACGGTCTTTTCCAGCTTGGCAGCAAATGATCCGTCTCCGCTGCATGCAATGCCGTTGACCGTGGCTGCCGCCGTGCTCCCCGTTGAGATGCCGCCGGGGTTCGTCACCTCGATCGTCACGGTGCGGGTCACGCTGCCGCCGCTGAGCGTCTGTTCCATGGAGCTGACCGCAGTCACTGTTCCGGAGATCGTCTCATACGTTTCCAGGATCTGTACCTGTGCAACGTCACCTACAGAAATTTTTTCTGCGTCCACGCTCAAAAACGGCACCTTGAGCACCATGATCCGGTCATTATAGACGTCGATCAGCTTATCGCCGCTTTTCACCGTGTCCCCCACTTCCACGTATACATTTTTGACATATCCCTCTTCGGGGGAGACATAGTTGAGGGATTGATAATCCTTCGCGGCTTTGTCGTAATTTTTCTGGGCCTGCTGGTATTTCTTTTGAGCACGTTCCAGCGAGGTTTGTGCAGACTCGATTTTTTCGTCCACCGAGCCGGTGTCGATGCGATAAAGTACATCGCCCTTTTCCACCTGGTCGCCCTTTTCAAAATCGGCGCTGATCACTTCGCCGGAGACGAGGGAGGTAATGGTATATGTATCCCGTGCCGCCAATGTTCCGGAGGAAGAAATTGAAGACTGGATCGTTTGGCGATCCACAGTGGCAGTGCGGGTTTCCGCCTCCACGCTCGGCCGGCTGTCCCCACCCAGAATCCGAAACCCCGCAAAACCCAGCGCGGCGACCAGCACCAGCGCAACCAAAATCCGAACAGGTTTCTTCCACCTGGCTTTCTTGCCGCCAATTTTGTTTTTCCTGTGGAAGAAGGAGCGCTTCGGCTTCAGTTTTTCCAATTCTGTTGTGTCAAACTTCACATCATCCGTATCAGTCATCGAGCAGATACCCCTTCAATACATAATTATAGTTGTCGGAATCGTTGGAGGTGGTTTGATCATCGTATACCACGGTGATCTCGTCGCCCACATGAACCTTGCCCAGCGTAGAAAACGCATACTGCATTTCTTCGCTTTCAATCGTATATTTTGTGCCGCTCACATAGACTGCCACCGGCGTCATGGAACTGGAATTGTCATAGACGATTCCTGTAACCTTGCCGCTGTCGCGGTTGTCCTGGTAAACCCAAACCGTGCGGGTCTTGATGCTATAATACACGATATCATCATCGTCCACACTGTTGTAACCGAGACTGTCGCTCACCTCGCCGTCGATGATATACGTGGCGTTTTTTTCACTAAATGGCAGAATCTTTTCAATGCCCTTGCTCGATGTCACACGGAACGGGCCATTGATATTGTTGTCCGCCAACTTTAGATAATTGATCTCGCCGTCCGCGTCCAACTCGCAGTCAAAGAGTTTGCCATACATACTGCCGGACTTTGTATTTGCCTTGAGTGTGTTGTACAGCAGGGATTCGCAGTTGGATAGGGTCAGATTGGATTCCATGGTCACCAGCGCCAGACCGGCGTCCAACTCTTTGGCGTAATACATAGAAGTGCGCCCCTGCATCTGGTCCCCTGTAAAGTCCGCGCTGGTGTAGCCGAGCAGGGTCAACACACCATATACCGCCTCCCGGAGCTTTATCGGCTGATCAGGTTTGAAGGTTCCGTCCAGGTATCCGGTCATCCAGCCCTGTTGCGCCGCAATATTGATCGCGGCGGCATAGGCGTGGTCTGTTGCAACGTCGCTGAAACGGCGGTAATGGACGGTTGAATCCGCCTTTCCCTTATAAGAAGACGTGTTCAGCAAAAGCTGTGCAAATTGCCCTCGCGTCACCTCAGCATTGGAGGCTGCCAGGACGGAGTCCGTCAGACCCAAATTTGTAATCACTTTACTGGAAGTATCCACAGAGGCGGCAAATCCCTGCGCAGGGATAGAAAGAGCGAGCATGCCCGCCGCCAGGAGCACGGACAGAGTTCGTTTGAATGTATGATTCATGATGATCACCTCAATCAATTTTTTATCGGTTATTTTCCAGCGAGCAGCAGCGTGCCCACAATGCCCGCCGCCCAGACCATCGCGCCCAGGAGGCCTGCTACAATCGTCCATCGGTGCGCCTCCCAGAACAGGAGAATGCGCGCCGTCCGTTCTCTGTGTTGCAGAAATCCACTCATGGATGAAACACCCCGCTTTCTTCAGGCGTTTTTGGGGAATCGTTTTCGCTTCCCCGCTGGTACGGTTTTTATTATAGGGACGCAACCTGAAATCAACCTGAAAAAAGCCCTGTTTCACACAAGTTTAAGGCCGTCTTCACATTCCCGTCACACCCCAGGAGCGGACAGGCCGCCTGCGGTTCTTTAGAAAAGCGCCGTCAGAAAACCATCACATTCCCGGCAAGCGGCGTTCACAGAGGCGTTTTATTCTATTTACTGGAAAATAGGCGCACTGCAGGCCAAAAAACCGGGAGGACGGCATGTATGAAAATTCTGTTGATTGAGGATGAAAAACCGCTGAGCGACGCGCTCTGCCAAATTCTGGGCAAAAAGCGCTGGGAGATATTTGCCGCCTATGACGGCGAAAGCGGCCTGGACGAAGCACTGACCGGCATCTATGACCTGATCCTGTTGGACATCATGCTTCCCAAACTGGACGGTCTCACTGTTCTGCGGCGGATGCGCGAGGCTTCCATCTCCACGCCGGTGCTATTGCTCTCCGCCAAGGGGGAAATCAGTGACAAGGTTGCTGGACTGGACTGTGGGGCAGACGATTATCTGGCAAAGCCCTTTGCCACGGAAGAGTTGTTGGCACGCATCCGCGCCATGACCCGGCGGCGTGGCGAGCTGATCTTTGACGACACGCTCTGCGCAGGCGATCTCACGCTTAATCTCGCAAATTACACGCTCTCGCGCGGCGACCAGCGCGTACAGCTTGCCAACAAGGAATTTGAGATCATGAAGCAGTTCTTTCTGCGCCCAAATGGAATCGTCAACAAAGAGGAGCTTTTGACCAGGCTCTGGGGATTTGAAAACGGCGCAGCAGGAAACAATGTGGAGGTTTATATCTCCTTTCTTCGCAAAAAGTTACAGTACCTATGCTCTCAGATGCGCATTGCCTGTATCCGCAATGTGGGATACCGCCTGGAGGAACCCCTATGTTTCGGAGACTGAAATGGAAGCTGGTTCGGTTCAACATGGCGCTTTTGTCTCTTGTATTTGCTGCCATCTTTGCAGTGACCGCCGTTCTGATGATCGTGGCGAACAATCGCCAGACGCAGATGATGCTGGACAAAGCGCTTTATCTGCAGGGAACTCGTCAACCACCCATCATGGGCGCGGTCGACGTGATGCTCAACGACGTTCCGGAAGTCCGCTCCTTTCAGGCGCCGCCGGACGTTTCGGAGGAATTCATCCAGCAGGCCACCTCGCTGGCACTGGCGCAAGGTCAGGAACGGGGGGAGATTTCCCTCAACTCCTATCATTTTGCGTATGCCTTTGATACGGAACGCTCCCGGCTGGTCCTGTTGGATCAGAGCGCGCCGCGCGCCATGCAGCGCAATACCCTGCTGATTCTATTCGGCGTCAGCCTTTTGAGCTTGCTCGTCCTGTTTGGCCTGAGCGCCTTCTTCGCTTCACGAACCGTGCGCCCAGTCGAGGAAGCTTTCGACCGGCAGAAAAATTTTGTGGCGGACGCTTCGCATGAGCTTAAAACACCGCTCGCCATCCTAAACGCCAACCTTTCCGTGTTGGAGGGGAACGGGACGGAAAGCGTGGACAGCCAACAGCAGTGGATCTCCGCTATGCGTGTCCAGATTACCCGCATGAGCGGCCTTATCAGCGATATGCTAACGCTTGCAAAGCTCGACCATGAGCAGGATGCAGAACCTGTGCGGTCCGTAGACCTAAGCCGCTTGGTCACCGGATGCCTGCTCTCCTTTGAAGCCGTGGCCTATGAAAAGGAAGTCCAACTGCGCTCACAAATCTCCGATTATGTCATCGTAAACGGCAGCCCGGAGCAATTCTCCCGGCTGGCCGATATTCTTCTCGACAATGCGGTCAAGCACGCTCCATCAAATGGATGGGTAAACGTCGGCCTTTCCCGTGAAAAAAGCCGCGCTGTCTTGCGTGTGGAGAACTCCGGCGAGGAGATTCCCGCCGAGGCCCTCCCCCATGTTTTTGACCGGTTTTATCGAGCGGACAGCGCTCGCTCCCGAGAGACAGGTGGCTACGGCCTTGGGCTTGCAATCGCCAAGTCTATTGTAGAAAACGGGCATGGGAGGATCTGCGCGGAAAGCGCAGATGGCTGCACGGTTTTCATTGTGGAATTTCCCATTCACGCGCCGGAGGCCCGTTCCGGCAACAGCGGAACATCCTGAAAAAATCAAAAATGCCGCATACAGACAAAAATTTGTCTGTATGCGGCATTTTTATCACGCCTCTATTAAGATAAAAAGGTTCGCCTTATCCGTTGCTGTTTTGTTGCGGCCCATCTGGAACCGAAGCCCCGGCCTACGCCGCAAATTCAGTTTGCGGTCCAAGCGACGCCAATGACGTCGAGGCCAATATTGATGGCGAGAACCGGTCCAATGGTCGCACGCGCAATGGTCACATGTGGCAGCCTTGCACGGATGCGTTCCAACAAAGCCTGCTCCATGTGCGCGCTGCCCAAGGACTCAATGATGATGTCTGTTGCCTCGTCGGGCACACGGTCCGCCAGCGCCTGCATCTGCGCGTTGCGCCCACGCGCCGTACCCCCGGAGATCAGCGCGCCGCCGTCCTTTTCCAGGCACAGAATCGGCCGGATGTTGAGGATCGAAGCTACGGACTGCCGCACAATGCTCAGCCGCCCGCTCTTGCGCAGGGCGTCCATATTCTCCACGGAGAACGCCACGCCGGTCCTTTCGCGCTGCTTTTTGACCCGGCTTACAATGTCCTCCAACGGATACCCCTGGCGGATCAGGCCCGCCGCCTGCTTGAGCAGCAGAGCCAAGCCACCCGCTGTGCTACGGGAATCCACCACGCGCACCTTCGCCGCATCCACAGCCTTGGCGGCAATGCATGCGCTGCTGTACGCGCCGCTCAGGCGGGAAGAGATCACCAGGCAGAGCACTTCTCCGCCCTGGTTGACCACCGCCTGAAAGACGCCTGCAAAGTCCGCCACAGAGGCTTGGGCCGTGGCGCACTGTCCATTGTCCTGCACAACTTTTGCGGCAAAATCGCCGTTTTCATCCGCATAGCCTTCCATGTAGGACTGCCCGGCAATTGTATAGTGCATCGGTACCAAATGGACCTTTAGACGTTCCGCCTCCGCCTTTGTCAGATAGGCTGTGCTGTCTGTCACCAACGTAATCATCCGTTCCCAGCCCCCATTCTACGGAATCGGTTGTACCGGCCGTCGAGCAGCTTCTCCACGGGAAGCTTCTGATTGCGGGAAAAGGTCTCATACAGGTCCGTTCTTAGAATCCGATACACCTCTTCAAAATTCTCCCTGCCCTCGGGAATAATCTTTTCGATTACACCAAAGCGCAGCAGATCTTCCGCCGTCATGCGCAGGCATGCGGCTGCCTCCTTGACTTTGGCGCTGTCCTTCCAGAGAATGCTTGCGCAGCCCTCCGGAGAGATCACGGAGTACACCGCATTTTCCAGCATCCAGATTTCATCCGCCACCGCCAATCCCAGTGCGCCGCCGCTGCCGCCCTCCCCGATGAACACAGAAATGATGGGCGTCTTGAGGGTCATCATCTCACAGAGGTTCTCCGCGATGGCCTGCCCCTCGCCGCGCTCCTCCGCTGCAACGCCGCAAAACGCGCCCGCGGTATCCACAAAGCACACCACCGGGCGGTGGAATTTTTCCGCCAGCTTCATCTGGCGCAGGGCCTTGCGGTATCCCTCCGGATGTGCGGAGCCAAAGTTGCGGAACACTTTTTCCTTGGTATCGTGGCCCTTTTCCAAGGCGATTACGGTCACCGGCATATCGTTCAGACGGGCGATGCCCGCCACAACCGCCTTATCGTCGCCAAAGCGGCGGTCACCGTGCATCTCGATAAAATCCTCAAAGATGTTGTGGATAAAGTCCACGCCGGTTGCCCTGCCTTTAGCGCGGGCCGCCTGCACTCTCTCAAACGCTTCCATTGGCCGCTCCTCCTTCCGGGGCTGCACCGTGCAAAGCGAGCAGCTTTGCCAGCATCTCCTTTTGCGCGCCGCGGCGAACCACCTGGTCCACAAAGCCCTTTTCAAACAGGAATTCCGCACGCTGGAACCCGGCGGGCAGTTTTTGCCGCATGGTCTGCTTGATGACGCGCGGCCCTGCAAAGCCGATCAGTGCGTCCGGTTCCGCCAGTGTGATGTCTGCCTCCATGGCGAAGCTGGCCGTCACGCCGCCGGTGGTTGGGTCAGTCAAAACCACAATGTACAGATTCCCTGTGTCGCTGTGGCGCTTGACTGCTCCGCTGGTCTTAGCCATCTGCATCAGGGAGAGCGTGCCCTCCTGCATGCGCGCGCCGCCAGACACCGTAAAGCCGACCACAGGCAGGGAATGTTCGGTTGCATATTCGAACAGCCGGGTGATCTTCTCGCCCACGACAGTCCCCATACTGCCCATCATAAAATACGGCTCCATTACAAAAAGGCAGCACGCCATGCCGCCGATGCGTGCCGTACCGCAGACCACGCCTTCTTTTTCGGCGCTGTCCAGGTAGGCGTGCTTGAGCTTTCTGTCGTAGCCCGGGAAGCCGATCAGGTTACGGGAACGAATCTCCGCGTCGTGCTCCTGGAACGAATCTTCATCCGCCACCATGCTGATGCGCTGCCGCGCGTTCACGCGGAAGTGGTGCCCGCACTTGGGGCAGACGTGCAGATGATCGTTCAGCTCGCCCGTAAAAAGCATCGCCTTGCAGTTCGGGCAGGCGACGCACAGTTCACTGGGGATGTCGGGCGCCGGGGACTTGGTGTATTTGTCGTACGATTCCAGATCGTTCTTCGGTTTTTTAAACAGGTTCTTTGACAGCATCCGTTATCCCCTCTTTTCCCTCTGTTCCATAAAGTTGGTATAGTAATCGCCCGACCGGAATGCCGGGTCGCTCAATATATCGATGTGCAGTTCGGCGTTGTGATCTACGCCCTCCACCACCAGCTCGCACAGGGCGGCCTGCATCTTGCGGATGGCCTCCTCGCGCGTCGGCGCATGGACGACGAGCTTGCCGATCAGGGAATCATAGAACGGCGGAACCAAGTAGTCCTGGTACAACGCCGTATCAAAGCGCACCCACGGCCCGCCCGGGATATGCAGCAGGGAAATCTTTCCGCAGCTCGGACGGAAATTCAGTTCCGGGTTCTCTGCATTGATGCGGCACTCGATGGCGTGTCCCGCGATCTGGATATCCTCCTGTGTAAAGCCCAGCGGCATACCGGAGGCCACGCGGATCTGCCATTTCACCAAATCGATCCCGGTAACCATCTCCGTGACCGGGTGCTCCACCTGCAGGCGGGTGTTCATCTCCATAAAGTAGAAGTTGCCGTCTTTGTCAAACAGGAATTCCACCGTTCCAGCGCCGGTGTAGCCAGCGGCCTTCGCAGCTTTGATCGCGGCCTCTGCCATCTTTGCGCGCGTCTCCGGCTTGACAGCGGGCGACGGGCTTTCCTCGATCAGCTTCTGATTCTTGCGCTGTACGGAGCATTCGCGCTCACCCAGGGTGACGGCGTTCCCCTGCCGGTCGCAGAGAATCTGCATCTCTACATGCTTGGCAGGTGCAACAAATTTTTCCAGATATACGCCGCCGTCCCCAAACGCGAGCTGTGCCTCCTGGGAGGCGGCACGGAACGCCGTCGCAAAGTCCTCGGAGCGGTCCACACGCCGGATACCGCGGCCGCCGCCGCCCGCACGTGCCTTGACCAGGAGCGGATAGCCGATGCGATCCGCCTCCCTGTGTGCCTGCTCTAAATCCTCGACCATCTCACAGCCCGGGACTACCGGCACACCCGCTGCGATCATAGTTTTGCGCGCGGCGTCCTTATCGCCCATCTGGGAGATCACCTGGGAGGACGGGCCGATGAACACAATGTGACATTCCTCGCATAGCGCGGCAAACTTCGCATTTTCGGAGAGCAGGCCGTAGCCCGGATGGATCGCACCCGCGCCCGTCGCCTCGGCGGCAGAGAGGATCGCGGTCATATTCAGGTAACTGTCCTGTACCGGCGCAGGGCCGATACAGATGCTCTCGTCCGCCAGGCTCACATGCAGCGCGTCGCGGTCCGCCTCAGAAAAGACAGCCACAGTGGAGATGCCCATCTCCTTGCAGGCGCGAATGATGCGCACAGCGATCTCCCCGCGGTTCGCGATCAATATTTTTGAAAACAAGGCCTACACCTCTTTATCTTTCAGATTCACGGGCGCTCAAACGATCGCAAAGGAGAGTTCCCCTTTGACGACCACCTTGCCGTTGACCCGTCCCTCGCCCTTTGCAAAGCAGAACGGACCGCGCCGTCCCGTCGCGCTGCAGTGGAACACAATGGTGTCCCCGGGCTTTACCTGGCCCTTGAAGCGCACCTTGTCTAATCCGCCGTAGAGCGGGGTGTGGCCTTTGACGTCCTCCACCAGCAGTACGCAGCACGTCTGTGCCATCATTTCGCACTGAATCACGCCGGGCACTACCGGGTTGCCCGGAAAGTGTCCCTGCAAAAACCATTCGTCGCCGCGCACCGTATATTTGCCCTCGGCCAGATTTTCTTCGATCTTTGTCGCCTCGTCCAACAGGAGCATCGGCTCGCGGTGAGGCAGGACTTCCTTCAATTCTTCTTTTGTCATCTTTCTAAAAGCCTCCCGCGCTTAAAAGATTTTAAAGAGCACCTGGCCGTACTCGACCAGCTGCCCATTTTCCACACAGATATCCACGATCTCACCGTCCGCGTCGGCGGTGATCTCGTTGAGCAGCTTCATCGCCTCGATGACGCAAAGTACGTCGCCCTTCTTGACCTTGCTGCCCACATGGACAAACGGCTCCGCCTCCGGGGACGGCGCTTGATAGAACATGCCGACCATCGGGCATTTGACCTCTTTAAGGTTGTTAAAGTCCACCGGCGTACCGTCCTGTGCAATCACGGGCGGGGCCGCCTGCGGCGCGGGAGCGGTCGGAGCCGCAGGAACTGCCGCCGGAGCAGCGGGCGCCGAGGCACAAGCCGCCTCCAAATGCAGGCTGGTATCCCCCTCCTGCAATTCCAGAACGCCGAGGCCGGTCTCCTGCATGATCTGCGCCAGTTCCCTGATTTCCTCTATTTTCATGGAAATTCCTCCTTAACCGTTGTACTTTTTGAGCGCCAGGCACGCGTTGTGCCCGCCGAACCCAAGGTTCGTGGAGAGCGCGTACTCCAGCTCCGCCCTGCGGGCCGTGTTCGGCGTATAGTTGAGGTCGCACTCCGGGTCCGGCTCCTGATAATGGATGGTGGGCGGCACGACGCCGTTCTGCAGTGCCAGCGCGCACACGATAGCCTCCAGCGCGCCGGTCGCACCCAACATATGGCCGGTCATGGACTTCGTGGAGCTGATCATCGCGTCGTACGCTTTTTCACCCAGCGCCTTCTTAAACGCCAGCGTCTCCGTCTTGTCGTTCAGCGGTGTGCTGGTGCCGTGCGCGTTGATGTAGAGGGCCGCATCCGCAGGCATCTGCGCCTCTGCCATGGCCTGCCGGATCGCGTTGGCCGGGCCTTCCGCCTCCGGATCGGGAGCGGTCACGTGGTGCGCGTCGTTCGTGTTGCCGTAGCCCACCAATTCCGCATAGATCTTCGCGCCGCGCGCGACCGCGTGCTCGTATTCCTCTAGCACCATGATCGCGCTGCCCTCGCCCATGACAAAGCCGCTGCGGCGCTTGTCAAACGGCGTACAGGCGTTTTCCGGGTCGTTGTTGGTGCACAGCGCCATGCAGTTGGCAAAGCCCGCGACGGCCATCTCATTGATGGTCGCCTCAGTGCCGCCCGCGAGGATCGCATCGGCATAGCCGTGCTTGATCGCATGGAACGCCTCGCCGACCGCATTTGCCGAGGTGGCACAGGCGGTAACAACACACAGGGACGGCCCCTTCGCATTGTACTTGATGGCGACGTTCCCCGAGGCGATGTTCGTAATCATCTTTGTAATGAAGAACGGGGAAATCCCCTTCGGGCCCTTATTGAGTAGCTTGGTAGCCTCTTCAATAAAGGTCTCCATGCCGCCCACGCCGGTGCCGACATACACGCCTAAGCGTTCCGGCTCGACCTTCCCCTCGATGCCGCTGTCCGCCATCGCCTGTGCTGCAGCGGCCAGCGCGTACTGACTGAAGAGGTCCAACTTACGCGCCTGCGCCTTCTCGATATACTGCAGCGGGTCAAAGCCCTTGACCTCTGCTGCGACCGTCACCTTGCTTCTGGAAGTGTCAAATTTCGTGATCGGCGCGATGCCGTTTTTGCCCGCAACCAAGTTTTCCCAAAAGGTCGGAATATCGTTGCCGATCGGCGTAATAGCGCCGACGCCGGTGATTACCACTCTTTTTTCCATCTGTATTCAGTCCCCCAAACTCTTTTTACATGCCGAGGCCGCCATCCACACGGATGACCTCGCCGGTGATATAGGACGCGCCGTCCCCTGCCAGAAATACCGCCAGATTCGCAATATCCTCCGGCTTGCCCATGTGTTTCAGCGGGATGACGGCGTTCGCGCCTTCCTTGACCTTGTCGCTGAGCTTTGCTGTCATATCCGTCTCGATAAAGCCGGGTGCGATGGCATTACAGGTCACATTGCGGGAGGCCAATTCCTTTGCCACCGTCTTGGTCAGGCCGACCAGTCCGGCCTTCGCGGAGGCGTAGTTCGCCTGCCCCGCGTTGCCCATCAATCCGGAGACAGAGGAGATGTTGATAATTCTTCCGCTGCGGCGCTTCATAAAGTGCGAATAGCAGTGTTTGATCATGTGGAACGCACCCTTGAGGTTGGTACCGATCACCGCGTCAAAATCCGCCTCCTTCATGGAGAGCAGCAGGCCGTCGCGTGTGATGCCAGCGTTGTTCACCAGAATGTTGATCTGTCCGAAATCGGCCAGAATCTGCGCCACGGTCTCCTTGGTCGCGTCGAAGTCGGAGACGTCGCAGCGGTATGCCCGGGCGGTCACACCGTGCTGTGCGGCGAGCGAACAGGTTTCCAGCGCGGCCTCTTCGTTGCCCGCGTATACCACCGCCACATTTGCGCCGTTTTCCGCCATCTTCAGGGCGATGGCGCGGCCGATGCCGCGGGAACCGCCGGTGACGACGGCTGTCTGATTGGTCAGCAAAAGAATTCCTCCTTCAGTCTCATCAGTTGATCGGAACGATTTTTCCGATTCGAGTTTTATCAAATGCCAATTGGCTTCCATGTTGTTGAATATAGCAAATTCGATGTTTCGGGCCTATTACTGGACAGAGTGTTAGCGGAGGATCTCAGTTCAATGGCCTCCGAGCGCCTCCACGACAGCCTTTAAGGTCTCTGCGTCCTCCACACGGTGGATGGATACGCCGGGAAGCGTCTTTTTCACCAGCCCCGCGAGCGTCTTTCCGGGGCCAACTTCCACAAAGTCCGTCACACCCGCCGCGGCCATCTTCCTAAGAATCGTTTGCCACGGTACGGGGTGATTGACCTGCATGGCGATATTCTCCCGGATTGCAGTCTCGTCCGCACCATAGGGCTCCGCCGTATAGTTCGCATAAAGTTGCGTCGCCGGGGTAGACACCTCCACACCCTTCAATTCTTCCCGCATCTGTTCGGCAGCGGAATCCATCATCGGGGAGTGGAACGCGCCGCTCACCGCGAGGGGCACCGCACGTCCGCCCGCTTCCTGCACAGCTTTGCAGAGCTCCGCCAGCGCTGTCTTTTCCCCTGCAACAGCCACCTGGCCGGGGCAGTTGTAATTTACCGGATAGGTCCCCACATGCGCAGCGCAGAGCTCCTCTACGCGTTCGTCCGGAAGCTTCAGCACCGCGGCCATTCCACCGCCTGTGCGCTCTGCCGCGTCGTCCATGAAGGACGCGCGCCTGCATACCAGCCCGAACCCGGCCTCCGGCGTCAAAACGCCGCAGAAGGTCAACGCGGCAACCTCCCCCAAGGAGAAGCCCGCCGCCATGTCCGGCACAATGCCGCATGCTTTGAGCGCCTCCGCCGCAGCCAAATCCACGCAGTAAACGCACGGCTGGGTGTTTTCGGTACGGCTCAGCTCCTCCTTTGTGCCGGAAAAGCACTGCGTAGAGGTGTTGGGTCGCAGGCTGTCCGCCAGATCAAATACGGCCTTCGCCGCGTCGCTGGCCTCACAGAGCGATTGTCCCATACCGGGATACTGCGCGCCCTGCCCGCTAAACAAAAAAGCTATCTTACCCATTTCATTGCACCTCCCAGCACCTGCTCACCCTCTGCAAACAACTCCGTGATGATCTCCCGCGCGGTCTGCTCCTTATGCACCATCGCGGCCACTTGGCCTGCCAGGAAGGAGCCGTTCTGCGCGTCACCCTCGCGCGCGGCCTTGCGCAATGCGCCCGCGCCGAACTTGTCCAACTCTTCATCCGAAATGCTGGAATCGTATTCCATGCGTGCAAACTCACGGGTAAAGGGTGTTTTCAGTGCGCGGACCGGGTGGCCCAGCCGGCGGCCCGTGCTCACAGTGTCGATGTCCTTCGCCTTGAGGATTTTATCCTTATAAACCTGGCTGATGGTGCATTCCTGCGCAACGAGGAAACGAGTGCCCACCTGTACGCCGACTGCTCCCAGCATAAACGCCGCGGCCAACTGACGGCCGTCCGCAATGCCGCCCGCTGCGATTACGGGGATCTTCACCGCGTCGCACACCTGCGGCACCAGTGCCATGGTGGTCAGCTCGCCAATATGGCCGCCGCTCTCGCCGCCCTCGGCAATTACAGCCGATGCGCCACGCTTCTCCACCAGTTTGGCGACTGCCACGGAGGCGACCACCGGGATCACCTTGATGCCAGCCTCGAGCCAGGCGGGCATATATTTGCCGGGGTTACCCGCGCCTGTGGTGAGCACCGGGACCTTCTCCTCCACGACGACGCGCGCCACTTCCTCCACAAAGGGGCTCATCAGCATCACGTTCACGCCGAACGGTTTGCTTGTCAGTTCACGGCACTTGCGGATTTCCGCGCGGAGCTGCTCCCCGTTGGAGTTCATGCCTGCAATGATGCCCAGACCACCCGCGTTGGAAACCGCGGAGGCCAGGGAAGCGTCCGCCACCCAGGCCATGCCGCCCTGTAAAATCGGATATTCAATCCCCAATAAATCGCAAATCGGTGTCTTTATCATAAAAATGACTCCTTTCATCTTGAACCCGTCTGGACGCTCACAAACAAATCGCATATACAATCCGGTCGCGTCGCAGTACTCCCAAATTTTTGTAGATCTCTCTTCGTAAGCCAAGGCTTTCCCTTTACTCCCTGGTATACGATGGGCGTCTAACCAAATTTCCGTTCCCGATCAGACCGACCAAACCAACGTGCAGGCGCCCGTCGTCAGCCCTCCGCCGAAGGTGGAAAGCACCAAGACATCGCCCGGATGGAACTTGCCCGCGCGGTGCATTTCATCCATCAGAATGGCCACACCCGCCGAGGAGGTGTTGCCGTACTGGCTGATATTAACGCAGAATTTCTCCGGCGGGATATGCAGTTTCTTTTTAGCGGTGTCGATGATGCGCAAGTTCGCCTGATGGGGCAACACATAGTCGATGTCGTCCTCTGTGAGGCCTGCCTCTTCGATCACTGCGCGCACATCGTTGCACATGGCGGCAACGGCAAATTTGTAGACCTCCTGCCCGTCCATAAACAGGAAGGGTTCCGCAGCCTCAGTCTGATTAAAAGGGGAATTGCCCTGCACATGCGGAATCCGCAGCGCGTCCGAATTGCCGGTGGTGGAAATACGGATTGCGCGCAGGCCGTCACCCTCCCCGAGCACCGCCGCGCCTGCGCCGTCGCCAAAGAGCACACAGGTACTCCGGTCCTGCCAGTCCAAGAGCTTGGACATTTCCTCCGCTGCAACGACCAGCACCTTCTTCACGCGCTTTCGGGCAAAATAGCCGTCCGCCACATCCAGCGCATAGACAAATCCCGAGCAAGCGGCATTCACGTCGAACGCCGGGCAGGTTGCGCCCAACATCTTCTGCACCACGCAGGCCAGTGCGGGCGTGATATAGTCCCCGCGTACCGTCGCGCAGATGATGAGGTCCAGCTCCTCCGGCAAGACGCCCGCATTTTCCAACGCCGCACGTCCTGCCTGGGCCGCCAGCGCCGAAAGAGTCTCCGTCGTGCAGACATAGCGGCTCTTGATTCCTGTCCGTGTGGAAATCCATTCGTCAGAAGTCTCCAAAAAGGCGGATAGGTCGTCGTTTGTCTGTGCACAGACTGGATGGGCGCTGCCCGTCCCCAGGATTTGAAAGCTCATATTCGCACCATTCTTTCTCTGTTTATTGCCGTCCATCGCACAACTCGGTTTATGTAGCGCCGTTCCGAGCTTGCTATGCGCCAAAGCTAGGCATGCAATTCGATTCTTTAACACACGTGACACAGATATAAAAATACCCATGATAAATACTTCAATTTTTTTAATTATATTGCAAATCCATTTTTTGTCAAGTGAAAAATATTTTTCTACAAATCCATTATATATCAACCATTGTGCAATAGCAGTCGGTTTTCCTCTATATAAGATGAAAAATCAAGAGGGCAGATCGTTTTTTAATGCAGGTTCGCCAGAATGCCTTCTAAATTTTCCTGAAAAATTCCCTGATAAATCTACAGACCGGGGAAGTAAAAATTCACCCTCTCCCCTTGAACGGCTGCCGCTTTTCCTATTGCGTTCCCTCCGCTGGCCTGCTGTTTCTTTCCCCCTGCCGTTGTTCTCCGTTTATTTATAACTGCTTTACTTCTCGCTGTATCCCGTTGATGATTTTAAGTACTTTTGCTCCCACCGCCGTCCTTCCCTCTCTTGACGACGCTTTTGTTGCCGATCTCCATGCGCTTTAAACCGGTATACACTCAACATGGCGCTTTTACGGCCAACAGCGATTGATTTCCCATTTTCCCATAAAAACACCCTGCCGACATACACAAGGTATGTGCGGCAGGGTGTCTGCATTTATTCACTCAGGGGATTTGTGTGAATCGATTTTCCATGATTTCCAGCTTTTGGGTTATCGGGCGTCATCGTCGATTCCGCCTCATATCCTCTGCTGTCTTTCAGGAAAGTGCTTAGCCAATGGTAACGTTGCAATGCTTAACAGCATTCTGACCCGGCAAGGTAGTATACACGCCCGTGCTCTGGCCAGGGGTACCGATGGCATAGACTCTGTAGTAGTAGTCGTTGCCAATCTGCGCCACGAACTGCGTCTTGAGCACATTGCCGTTGCCGACTGTAAAGCTCGGTGCCGTGTTGCCGTTTACAACCGTCATCTTGAAGCAGTATGCGCTGCCTCTCTTGAGCGTAAAGTTCACGGTTGTGTCGCTTACCACATAGGTCTTCTGTGCAGAGATGTTCTGCGCCGCGTTGACCAGCGGGTTCACTGCCACCGTACCTGCGGAACCGTAGGTATTGCCGCTGCCCTTAGAACCGGAAGGCTTTTTGCTTCCGTTGTTCTTATTGGTATCCGGCGCGGGCGTATTGTTTTCTTTCTTTGCGTCGAGGCAAGTTGTCAGCGTCTTGACGCTGCTGACAATTTCTTCCTGCGTCGCGTCTTCCTTCTCTGCAACTGCTTCCGCCGTATGGATGGCCGACTGCAGCGCCGCGTAGTCCGCCTCTTCATAATCGTTCGGGTCCGCCTTCTTCGCCTGGTCGATCAATGCCAGGAGGAGATCCTTATCGGGCGTCTTGCGCAGGTTTGCTATCGCAAGCGCCAGCTCGTCTGCACAGGCGTTCACTGCCTTCTGCGTTGCATTGGCGTCGTCCAGCATTTCCTTTGCAGCATCCAGAGCGTCCGTAAACGCCTTCTTGACTGCCTCACTGCTCTCATAATCGTTCAGGTCGATCTTATTGCCCTTTTCGATCAATGCTTCCAACTCGCTGGTATCTGCGCGGAGCGTCAAGCCCTCGACCGCATCTTTCAGCGCCTTCTTTGCGTCTTCCACTTCGTCTTTCAGGGCATCTTCGTTGCTCACGAGTGCTTCTGCCTCAGTGATTGCCATCTCATAAGCTGCCCAGCTGTTCGGCGTAAAGTCTTCCGCGTTCAACTCCGGCAGAGCATCCAGCAGGCCTGCAAGACCCTCTCTGTCGCCCGCCTGGAAGGACAGATAGAACATCGCCTCGACCATGGTTTTCCACGCGTCGTTGATCTCATCCTGCAACGCAGTTTTGTCTGCTTCAACATCGGTCGCCAGCTTATAAGCCGCATTGAAGTTCTTCTTCGCGCTCGGAATCATATTGGCGTACTCGTCGCCCGCCATAGCTTCTTCCGCCTTCGCGATTGCCTGACGCAGGAGCGATTTGTCGGTCAAAGTGCTGACAAATTTCACAGTGGTATCCACGTTCGGCATGGTCAGAATATAGGTTGCTTCCTTCATGGAGTCTTCTTCGCCAAAGACGATCGGGATTTCTTCGCCGTTGACAATTACGGAAGCCGCCACGAATTCTTTGCTTCCCACTCTCGGTGCAAAGGTCAGTTCGACTTCATCGTTCGCCATAACCTGCGCAGTGTAGCTGCTCATCAGGTCGCCGTATTCCGGCGTTTCCCCATTCACCTTCAGGGTCATATTGGAGCCGTATTCCACGAGCAGTTTATGCTCGGACGGCTTCTCGGTGCTCAGACCGTCCATCGCCGCCTGCAGCACGTCCGCTGCGGTCAGCAGTTCTGCATCCGTCGCATCCTGATTATCCAGCGTTTTGAATGCCGCCGCATATGCGGCTTCAAATGCGTTCCAGGTGTCGTCGGTATATTCGCCCTGGCCCGCCTCATAGATCTTCGTCGCTTCCAGATACAGCGCCATCAGTTTCTCGCGCGGCGTCTTTTCCGGAGCCGGAGTAACGGTTGCATAGGTCTTCACAGAAAGATTCTTATTACCGTTGATATTGGAAGCCATCACACGAATGCGGGTTCCCACCGGAACCGTTTCGCTCACGGTAAGAGTCGCCTTGGTGGCGTCCTTCTCGTCCGGGGTGATGGTTGCGCCTTCGATCGCATGGCCAAAGGAGTCCACAATAGACCAGTCGGCGGAGACGATCTGTGCCGGGTCCTTCTGAACCAGGCTTTCCAGGGCCGCTTTCAGCGTGTTGTAAGTAGAATCGATGAGCGCCTCGGTGGCGTTCGGATTTCCAGCAACAAACTCTGCAAAGTTGATTGCCGCCTCAAGAAGCGCCACAGTGCCTTCGGTGTAGAGTTCCTTGTTGATCTTCTTAGCCTGTTCCAACAGGGCATTCAGATCCTCGCCATTCGCTGCGAGCATTGCGAGATTCGCCTTTGCCTGTGCCTTCGGAGCCGCTTTGATGATCGTGTATTCCAGGCTGCTGCCTGCCGCGATCTCGGCATCCTTCGGGGAAAGGGCCAGTTCATCCGTCTCAGGATCGACCGGCGCGTCGCTGTAGCCGAGCTTGGTGTAGTCGAGCCACAGAGCTACGTGCTCGTCGTTCGCCGCCACTGCGGGCTGCTCCGCCGTGCCCTCATCATATGCTCCCTGCGCATTCAATTCATCGGTGGTGAGGACTCTGTCATAAACGCGTACCTTTGCAAAGGTGTTATTATTGCTTCTGCCGGTTTCCGGATCGTAACCGATGTGGAAATCCGTGCTATTGGCCATCATACCCTTGCCGGAGCCGTCGGCAACCTGGGCGATGATCTCACCGTTGCGATAGAGATACAGCGTGCCGCCGTCAAAGATCGCGGCCAGATGATTCCAATGATTGATCACGCTGTCTCTGTTGACAGCCGCTTCAATGGAATACCACTTTTCATTCTGCGCTCTGATGAAGAAGTCGATAGAGACATTGCTGCCGCTGCCGCGCCTTACACGGAAGCCAAAGTTGCTGTCGCCCTTGCCCACGAACATGTCGTAGTCGTATACATTGCTGGACGGCTGCACCCAAAGCTCCACGGTAAACGGGTTTTTGCCGACAAAGAGTTCATCAAAGAGGTCGGCTCCGCCAGTGCCCTTGTCATTCGGGACGGACATCCAGCCGGTCATCGCCGTGCCGAACTTCTCATCCTTCACAATTGCCGCGTTGTCGCCCAGCGCAGGATTCATTGCATTGCTGCTCTGATCCACCACATAGGGCGCTTTGCCCTTGAGGGCCTGAACATCTTCCATCGCCTTTTCCAAGGTGCTGTAGTTGGGGACCAGCTTCTTCTGGTTCTCAGTCAGGTTTTCATAGAGCTTCTCAACCGCCTGGACCTCTGCCAGCTGATCGTAGGAATAAACCACCAGCGCATCAATTGCGTCTTCAACAGCCTTTGCCTGCTGCTGGTCGAAGGAATCCTGATCAAAGCTCTTGAGCGTTCTCCAGGGTTTGCTCAGTTCCATCGGATCGGCCGTAGCTTTCTCAAACGGAACAATGGTGTATTCATAGGAATAAGCCTTATTGTTCGGGAGGGTGTACTGATCGAGGTTGTTCGGGCCGCAGCTCGCATTGCCGATGCCGCGGGAGATCAGATCCACATGGAAAGTGGTCTCTTCGTTCGGCGCCTTGAGCTGATACGGATGTTTCGCCGCATCCAGTTCCTCCGTCGTAAAGTGCAGCGCACTGGCCTCGAGATCCTGTGTGCCGGCCACGAGAACACCATAAGGCTTCGTTTCGCCGGTGAGGGCCATCCACTTCACACCGTTGTGATTGCCGGTGGTCTGCGTCTCCAGGAACGGATAGAAGGAATCGGTGACAGTCGTTCCATAAACGCCGGTCGACGCATAGGAGCAGCGGTCAGAGTATCCTTCGGACGGGCCGTTGCCATACCAGGCGATGTCCTCATAGCCCGCCGGAAGCGTCATGGTGGAACCGATCTTCATGATCTGTCCCATGCTGGTTCCCGTCGCGTCCAAAGTCAAGTTGACTGTAACAGCGCCGGAGCCGTCGATGGTGTACACAACCGTCTCTTTTGCGTTCTTCGCACTGTTCAGGGTGAGTTCCGTTGTGATAACGGTTCTGCCGTCCTCTGCTTTCGCAACGGTCAGCCCATCTTCATTCAGGGTGATGTTCTTGTTTGCGTTCTTCCAGTTCCAATCGATATAGTTGCTCTTGTCATTGTTGATTGCCGCTCTCCAGAAATCCGGAGCCGGTCCTTCTTCAATGATTTCTTCATTGTTGAAGACATAGTTGGACATTGCACCCGTGGTCTTGTTCAGCTTGAAGCTGAAGTTTTCGCCCTTGACAAGGATATAGTCCGCGTCGCTCTCCGTATCTACGGTGACCGGGCTTGTGGAAATTGCCGGTGCAACCGCCGGGACGGATGCCGGGATTGCAAACTGCTCGTGTGCAACCTCATGGCCCGCGTCGGCCCACATAGTGTCTTCCTTAAGAAGCACATTAATGGTGAGATAATATTCCGCGCCGGCCGGACGCTGATCTTCTGCCGGCATGGTGTAAGGAACGATGAACGTCTTGGTCTGCTTCGGGGCAAGGTCCACGTCCGCCAGCATGCCTTCGTCGATCATCTTGCCGTCCTCGAACAACTGCCACTGGACATCGTAGGTGTTGAGGTCAGTAAAGCAATTCTCATTATAGATGTTGACCTTGCGGTTCATCAGCTCGTTCTCGGTGGCATTCATCCAGATGCTCTGGTACTGATACTTCACTTCGTAGAGTTCGGGCTGCGGGTCACGGTCCGGAGAAACAAGGCCGTTGACACAGAAGCTTCCGCTGTTGTTCGTGTCGCCCCAGTCGCCGCCGTAACCAAAGAATTTGCCGTCCATCTCCTCATTATAGAGGTTCTGGTAGGCGTAGTCTTCGGCGTAGTAATCCCAATACTGATTCTCCAGCTTGGTCATCGGTTCGGCATAATCCAGCCACAAAACCACGCTGTCATCCTCTGCGCCAATCGCCGGGGATGCGCTGATCTGCTTCTTGAGTTCGTCTGCGGTCAGAGCCTTGCTGTAGATACGCGCGATGGAGATCTCGCCATCTACTTTTCTGCCGTGCTCTTCATCGTAGCCAATGCCCAGGTTAAAGCCATTGGTCGCGATATCATAGCTGCCGTTTGCACTGCCCTTCAGTTCACCGTCAATATAGACGCGCAGGGTGCTGCCGTCATAGGTGCCGGCTACCTGGTGCCAGTTGCCAACCCAATCGCTCGGGAAATTGCAGGTTGCAGAATGCCAGCTGCCGTCATAGACGAAGAACTCAATGCCAGAGCCGCTGCTCTGGGTCTTCAGAGCGACCTGCGTATCGCCCTTGGCAATAAACACGCTATTCTGCGCAGTGGAGTTCGGCTTTACCATGACTTCATAAGTAAAGCTCTTGCCGCCGGAGAGCGCCTCATTGTAAACGTCGTTCGCATCTCCCGTAATCACGGAATAGCCGCTGTACGCCTTGCCGGTGAGGGAGCCTTCGCCCGCGTCAACCGTACTGGCTGGGCCGGCAGTGGCAACCACCACCGGCCCAGCCAGTACGGTTGACGCGGGCGAAGGCTCCC
>DBFXIC010000340.1:0-5479 GCA_048455095.1 Anaeromassilibacillus sp. | reverse complement strand
CTCTGACAGAGCGGAATAGCCAACCATTTGCACGATCGCGCCTACCTTTTGACCGATTTCCGGCGGCGCAGCCAGAAGTAAAATGGCCAGGAAACCGCCATGCCGATAATTGCAGGGGCAAGCGTATAGAGGCAGACCAGTTGGAGGGCAAACGTGCGGGTTTCCCCTTCCAGCCCAAGCCAGGCAACCAGAGCACAGGCCAGAACGTATACAGGAAAGAACGAATAGGCCCAGGGTACCAGGCGCAGCCGCGAACCCACCGCACCAAAAGCCAGGCAACCTAGCAGCGTGCCGGTCAGGGAAAGCAGGGTCAGATGGACCGCGTTGCACAGCCATGCCGGTTCGATAGGCAGCCACTGGTACAGGGGCTCCACCAGCAAAGTGAACACCATCCAGTCGATGAGCACAAATATCAGGCTCAACCCAAATGCGTAGAGAATCTGGGCGCGCTCCTGACCCTGTCTGTTCATCTTCCCGCCCCCCAACTCACAGCAACTTGCGCATCTTCGCACGGAATACCGCACAAAGCGCCTTGACATCATTGACCGTTCCATCTGCAAGCTGATCTTCCAGCTGTGCCACATCCATCCATTCCACATGGATGAATTCATCCTCATCCAGCTCCTGAGCGTCCTTTTGAAGGCCCCTCGCCAAAAAGAGGTATAGCACTTCGTCCAGAAGGCCGGGCGAGGGATATACCTGCCCCAGCGAGATCATCTGTTCCGCCACGAAGCCCGTTTCCTCACGCAGCTCCCGATGGGCGGCGTGCAACGGGGTTTCGTGCGGTAGCTTATCCAGTTTGCCCGCCGGTATTTCCAGCGTTATCTGCTCAATGGGGTGCCGGTATTGACGCACCATAGCACACCGGCCGCTCTCATCCACAGCCAGCACAGCGACGCCGCCCGGATGGTGCAGGTGCTCGCGCATCATCTGCACGCCGTTGGGAAGCAGCAGCCGGTCCAGCCACAGCTGATAGGACATTCCCTGATAGACCACCTTCCGGTCCAGGCGTTTTTCCACAAGGTCCAGATTTTGCAGCTGTTCCATGGCCTGCATCCCGTCCTTTTGAAGCAAATTGGGCGGCAGGGCTACGCCCCGCCGCCCCGGTGTTTACAAGCTGTTACGGCTGTACGGAGATCCAGTAATCGTACACGTCGTAATAGTTTTCATAGTAATAGGTCAAATCCAGCGGGAAGGTGGGCACATCCTCCAGTGCGGGCTGATCGGCATCCACTTCCGGCGCATCGGGGAACACGGGATAGGAACCGGCCGTCAGGAAGGGTTCCAGGCCTTCGCCGGTATGATCGGCTTCACCGCAGATCCAGCGGATGAACAGCTTCGCAGCATTGGGATGTTCGCACTTGTCCGCGATTTGGGCAACCATGAAGCTGATGGCCGTAGTGGGGGTTTCATCTTCAAAAGCGCCGGGATCAACGCCGAGCAGATAGCCCTGCAGGTCGCGCTCGCGCAGCTTGGAGGATACGCCATAGCCGATGGGCGGGTCTACCATGCCGGAGGCTCCACCGACGTTTTTAACGATGTTGGTGTTGGAGCTTTCAATGATAACGCCGTTTTTGGCTACACGATTGATCCAGGCATGGGCCGCCGTGGGCTCGTTGTCTGCGAGGACAATGGGTTCGCCAAACACGCGCTCATAATCGGCAGCCATCTGGTCCGCATGCTGAATCATGGCGGTGAAAAGCACGATCAGATCCGGCTCGCCCGTAGGATCCAGGAAAATAAACTTTCCCTTCCATTCCTCCTTGGTCAGATCCCACCAGGAGGTGATGGGCATTGCATCGTACACCTCGGTATTGTAATTCCACCAGTCTATCTCAATAACGAAGGGCGTAACGGAGAGATAGCTTGGATCCACGCCGTCGAAAATATCTTCGGGGTGATAGTTGTGCAGCAGCCCCTGCTGGATGTAATCCATATAGATGCTGCCGTTTTGCTCCTTGAGCTGAAGCACGTCGGCGGTGTAGATGCCCGCTTCATACTCACGGGTGAATTTTTCGAGCATTTCGTTGATGCCCAGGTCATAGAAGTTGACCGTGATGCCGGGGTAGGCTTCCTCGAAGGATTTTCCGACAGTCTCGTCACGTCCGGTGCAGCCATACAGGTTCAGCACGCCGCCCTCGGCAAGCGCCGCCTGATACAGCTCCTCCACGGTTTCGGTTTTGTTCAGTCCATTTTCCTCAGCCCACTGCGCGTCGGCCAAGGCTGCGCCGCTCATCGCCAGCAGGCACAGGGTCAGCAACCAAGCAATCCATGTTTTCCCTTTCATGATTTGATGTCCTCCTTTGCTATTCACTAAGGCTTCTGCCTTTAGAGCCTGGATTAGTCCGGCACTGCCAGCTTAATCAGGCGGCCGGTGGTTTTGTCAAAGACGTTGATCTTATCGGGGTCGATGCGCAGGCCTACCTGACGGTCCACCTGATAATTCCGGATACCCATCTCCTTGGCCAGCACATCCGTCTGCCCCATTTTCAGATGAATGGTGGTTTCCGATCCCGCCGGCTGTACGGAATATACCGCAGCAGGAATCAGGCCTTCGCCTGGCTCGGCGCTGAGCGTGATTTTTTCCGGACGCACGCCCAGCACGACGGGGAAGCGTTTTGCGGAGGGACGGTCGCCGGTAAGCAGGTTTTGCGCAAAGACGGTTCGTCCCATGGCGCTGTCCACCACCAGCGCACCATCCGGCGCGAAGCTGCCTTCACCGTCGATGAAGTTGATGCGTGGGTTGCCGATGAAATCCGCAACCCGAAGGGAAACCGGGTTCTGATACAGATCCATCGGCGGAGCGACCTGCTCCAGCTCGCCCTCAAAGAAGATGGCGATGCGGGTGGACATGGTAAGCGCCTCCACCTGATCGTGCGTTACATAAAGAATGGTGGTTCCCAGCTCATGGTGCAGGCGCTTGATTTCCGACCGCATATCCACGCGCAACTTTGCATCCAGGTTGGAAAGCGGCTCATCCAGCAATAGCACCTTGGGTTGAGATACGATGGCCCGCGCGATGGCCACCCGCTGCTGCTGGCCGCCGGAGAGCTCGGAGGGATAGCGACTGGCGTATTCGTCAATGCGCATGCGGGCCAACGCATCCATTACCCGACGCTTCACATCGGCCTTCTGCACCTTTTGGACCGTCAGCGGGAAGGCCACGTTATCAAATACGGTCATGTGCGGCCACAGCGCATAGGACTGGAATACCAGGTTCATGCCGCGCTTGCCGGGGTCCTCAAAAAACAGCTCCGCGGCGTTCACCACCATGCGGCCGTCCATTTCAATGGTGCCGTTCTGCGGTTTTTCCAGCCCGGCCACCACGCGCAGCGTAGTGGTTTTGCCGCAGCCGGAAGGCCCCAGCAGCGTCATGAACTCTCCGTCCTCCACAACCAGGTTCAGGTTTTTGAGCACATGGTTGCTGCCGTAGAACTTGTCGATCCCCTTTAAAACAATCTGGCTCATGATGACTCCTCCTGCCTTAGAAGCCTTGGCTGATATCGGCGTTAAAGAAACGGTTCGCTACCCAGTAGATCAGGAATACCACCACAAACATCAGAATGGCTACCACGTTGGAGTACTGCTCCATTCCGCCCGACATGTAGGAATACGCCATGTAGGGCATCGTCTGGGTGGAAGGTGAAATGAGGATAACCAGCAAATCCAGCTCCTTCATGATGGCCATGAAGATCAGCATGAATCCGCTCATGAAACCCTTTTTGGACAGTGGCAGCACGATGCGGCCAAACCGCTTGAAGAATCCGGCCCCCTGAATATGCGCGGCTTCTTCCAGCTCCACGCTGATCTGCAGCATGTTGGCGGTACCTGCCCGGCTGGAGAAGGGAAGGTTTTTCACCACCGTAACCAGCACCAACAGGGCGAACGTGCCATACAGCGAAGGCATGAGGGTAATGCTCTGGCCAAAGATGGTGACCGTTTTGGCAGTGGAGAACATGGAAAGGTACATAGCGCCAAAGGCGATGGAGGGAATCAGGTACGGAATGAACACCAGCTGTTCCACCAGCCGGCCGGACCGAAGATGCCGTCCTCTGGAATTGACATAACCGATCAGCTGGCCGAAGATGGTGGCAATCAAGGAAGCTACCACCACCAGCTTCAGGCTGTTGCCCAGCACCTGGTAAAATTGCGGATTGACCAGCACGCCCGGTTCGCTGTTGAAAATTTCCTTTACGCCCTCGCCGGTCCAGTAGTGGAGGGTCAGGTTGGACAGGCTGAAATCACCCAGTTTGAGCATCAGGCTTTGCAGAATCAGGATACCGATGGGCAGAAGCACCGCGCATGCCAGGAATACGAATAGGGCGACGGTGATGGGCCCTTTCCATTTTTTGAGGGAAAGTACATTGGAGCGCCCGCCCTTGCCACCGATGGTGGCGTAGGATTTACGCGTGCCCAGCGCGCGCTGGTTGATAAAGATGACCACGGCCGCAATGGCGATCAAAATCAGACTGATGGTATAAGCCACGGCGGTTTGCTGCTGCTTGATGCTGCTGTAAAGCATGGTGGAAATGGTGTAATAGCTCACCTTCATGCCCAGAAAGGCGGGCACGCCGAAAGTCCCCATCGCTTTGGAAAAAATCAAAATGAAGGAAGAAAGAATGGCCGGCAGCACCAAAGGGAAGGTAATGCGCCGAAGCATCATGGAACGGGGCGCGCCCACGATCTCGCCCATTTCCTCCAGTTCGGAATTGATGGAGCTTAGCGCGGCCGACATCAGCAGATAGGCATAGGCGTAATAATGGATAATCAGCACGCAGATGATGGCCACCGGTCCATAAGCCAGCCACTCTGGCACTGCTACTCCCAGAAAGGAAAGGAATCCTGCCGATCCGCCGATCCTGGGCGTTTTGAATACGCTGATCCAGGCCATGGATTTGCACCAGGAGGGAATCATGTAGGGAATGATCACCGCAAGAGAGAAAAACTTTTTACACGGAAGGTCGCTGCGCACCATGAGCCAGGCAATGATGCCTCCCAGCAAAATGCTGCCTACCGACACGCACAGCGCGATCATCAGGGAATTAAGCAGCGGGCGGTAGAGCATATTGGAAGATACGGTGCTGTTAAGAATGCGCTGCCAGTAATACAGCGTCCATTCCCCTGCCGTTCCGTGCGTGCGCCTGGCTTCGGCAGGCGCAAGCTGGAACGTGGTCACCACCATCTGCAAAAGCGGCCACACCACCAGCAACGCCAGAGCAACCACCGAAATAATCACCAGCAGATTATAGGGATTAGAAAAAGCGTTCTTTAGCCAATTTCCCACGCGAACCCATGAAAAAGGGCTACGGGTTCCCCTGCTTTGCTTTGCTTCCATGGTTTTCTCTCCCGTATCAAATTCAGTTTGTTTTTACCAATATAGCATCTGTGACTGCACGGATACCATGCCGTCAGGTTGAATTTATATTTAAAAATGTTGTATCTGCTCTTCAAGGGGTCCCTTTTGCATCCACAACCATGT
>DBFXIC010000339.1:0-3941 GCA_048455095.1 Anaeromassilibacillus sp. | reverse complement strand
GCAAATAGCATCTTAATAATATGCATATATAATAGTACGTTTGTTCTGAAATTGCAAGAGATTTCGAAGATTTGTTCTAAAACTATCAAATAAAAACACCGGATGCCGTTTTTTACAGCATCCGGTGTTTTTAAAATTATTTTTCCATGGCCTTGTCCATCGCGGCTTTGACCGTCAAAGTACGACGGTGACGATTATTTTCTGTCAAAATTTCTTTAATCTGCTGGTTAGTGAATCCAATTTCTTCCCGGAAGGCCCGTGCGGATACACGTAGCGCGCCATGCCCTAAAATAATCAGCTGTTCTGCGCCATCGGAAGTTGCAACGCGGACGCGGTATTTTTTCGCAATCTCGTAGGTAACCTTCTCGATATATGCATCTGCAGTTTCGGCTTCCTTGGTATATACCACATGGATGTTATGGTAACGACTCACCTCTCCTAGCCCACCCGGCACTTTGTATGCATCAAATACCAGGATTACCTCGCATTTTCGAAATCCCTGATAGTTGCTGAGCAGATCCATCAATACTTGACGGGCGGCATCCAGATTGTCCTTTGCCAAATCTTTTAGTTCATCCCAAGCAAAAATGAGATTGTATCCGTCCACGAGCAAATATTCAGGCCGGTCATCCCGAGGCGGCACGGTCCATTTGTCCGACAGGCCGGCGGCTTCCCGTTCCGAGCGCGGCATCAACGCCCGAGGTTTTACCGGCCCATAGGTGCGTTCAAAAATGGATTGCAGTTCTTTGTCCTGTTCCAGCCCTCCAGAATATGTCACAGCCTGCCGAATATTTACCTGCCTGTCCACGATCTCTCCTTTTTCCTCGGCAGACCAGGAGCTTTCCACATGCATGTGCTCCCGCACCTGGTTCCATTTGACCACATACCCTGCTCCATGGCTGCAAAATACCGAATCCGCAGGATTTTCCAAATCCTGTTGGCTGTCGTAACCGATGGCTGCGACGACTTCGTCCTGATTATGACATGGTTCATATCCCTGAAGCGAACAGAACAGCTTGCCCTGTCCACGCGTATAGGAAGCAACTTCCGATGCATAGTCTCGCATGTTGGCCACAGGTGCGGAACCCGTTAATACAGCATCGCTCCCCAGCGTTTCCGGCGATGAGACACTCCCCGCCATACGTTGAATATCCGACATCGCTCGTCCAACATATTCAGCAGGTACTTCCAGACGGAATTGATACCAAGGTTCCAACAGAATGCTTTCCGCACACATCAGCCCCTGACGTACAGCTCGATAGGTTGCCTGACGGAAGTCGCCGCCTTCGGTGTGCTTTTCATGGGAACGTCCGGCAATCAGTGTGATCTTCATATCGGTGATGGGCGACCCGGTGAGAACGCCCAAATGAACACGCTCCTCCAAATGGGTCATAATCAGCCTTTGCCAGTTGCGATCCAGCATATCTTCGCTGCAGGCTGTGCCAACCTGCAGGCCGCTGCCCCGCGGCCCCGGTTCCAGCAAGAGATGCACTTCCGCATAATGGCGCAGAGGCTCAAAATGCCCAACCCCTTCCACCGGCGCGGCAATAGTTTCCCGATAAACAATGTTGCCCGCACCAAAGCCGACGTCCAATCCGAAACGCTCCCGGATCACCCGTTGCAGGATCTCCATCTGCACTTCGCCCATCAACTGGATATGAATTTCGCGCAGCTGTTCGTTCCAGACGATATGGAGCTGGGGATCCTCTTCTTCCAACCGGTTCAGCTTCTGCATCGCGACATGTGGATCATACCCATAGGGCAACAACACCTGATAGGTAAGCACCGGTTCCAAAACAGGCGGTTCTGACGAATCCTCCAAGCCCAATCCTTCGCCTGGATAGGTCTTGCTTAAGCCCGTTACTGCACAGACCGTCCCTGCACAGACTTCATCCACCGCCTGATACTTTGCCCCGGAGTAGATGCGTATCTGATTGATTTTTTCTTCCCAGAGCTTGCCCTCCGGCAGTCCGTCCCGTTGGTTACTTAAAAGCGCGCGCACCTTCAATCCGCCGCCGGTTACTTTCAAATAGGTCAGACGGTTTCCTTGTGGGTCCCAGGCAATCTTATAAACCTTTGCACCAAATGCTTCCGGATAGGATGGACAGCGGACGTACTTGATTAAGCCCTGTAAAAAAGCATCTACCCCCTCCAGTTTCAGCGCGGAACCAAAATAACAGGGGAATAATTTCCTTTGTGCGATCAATCCGGTGATCTCTTCGTCCGTCACTTTCCCGCTCTCTAAATATCGATTCAATGTGTTCTCATCACACATGGCGACATTCTCTAAGAATGTAAAATGATCCCTTTCCTCACCAAAATCAATGCAACCGCTGTTCAGGCGCTCCTGTAGTTCCTGCAACAACGCTGCGCGATCTGCTCCGGCGAGATCCATTTTGTTGATAAACAGAAATGTGGGAATACGGTAGCGGTTGAGCAATTGCCACAGCGTCTGTGTATGTCCCTGTACGCCGTCCGTTCCGCTGACAACAAGAATGGCATAATCCAGCACGCGCAACGTCCGTTCCATCTCACTGGAAAAATCCACGTGTCCAGGCGTATCCAGCAAAGTAATCTCCCAGTCCTCAAGCGGCAGCACCGCCTGTTTGGAAAAGATGGTGATGCCCCGTTCCCGCTCCAATGTATCGGTATCTAAAAATGCATTTTGATGATCTACGCGGCCAAGCTTTTTTAATTGCCCGCTTCGGTAGAGCATTCCCTCGGAGAGCGTGGTTTTCCCCGCGTCCACATGCGCCAGTATTCCAACTGCCAGTTTTTTCATAAATGCTTTTCCCCATGTATCATAATTTATTTGATTATTATATCACGTTTTCTCCATCAAAGGAAAGCATCTGTCCATCCTGCGTTATTTTTACAGTATTTCAGTAAAACTCTTTTTGTAAAAAGAGGTCACCATATTGCGGATTCAAAGCGTACATGTTACTATATGAAAGTACAACGAACATTTGGGAGGTAAAAATTGTGTTTTGTCCAAATTGCGGTACAAAGATTGGAAATGTGAATTTCTGTCCGGAGTGCGGAACATATGTTGCGCAGTTTGCCCAATGGCAGGCCAACTCCCCGGCGACAACACAGCCGGCCGTACAATCATCCACACCCTCGGTCGAACTGCCGGCCGCTTTGCAATATCCTCCACAGACCATTCCGACGGCCTCGACTTCATATACTCCGCAGGCCGCGCCCCCGACCGCACCGCGACACACATCACAGTCCATGCTCTCGGCCGCACCGCAATATGAGAAAATGCCCATTGCAGCCCGCTCGCCTTCTCACTACCAAAAATCGGTGCGGCAGTCTCATGGCGGCAATCACAATTTAAAAATTGCGCTCATTGTGGGAGGCACTGTTTTCATCATCCTTGCGGGAGTCGTTGCAACTTTATTTCTTTTTGGTAGTAAGAAGGAGATTCCGGCTTCTACACCTGTTTCAGAACCCACATATTCTACGCCCGCAGTCCTCGATTCGGAAGAGACCAAACCCTCCGATATTATCCCGGCAGAAAAGGGGCAGACAGGTACATCATCCGCATTGGAAATTTCTTACCGGGATCTGTATCAGAAAAAAGAATCCTATGCGGGAGCATTTGTCCGAATTGCAGGAAAAATCAGCTCAAATGGACAGAACATCATGGGCGTCAATTATATCACCATTCGGGATGGTCTGGGAGATGGTCTGACGGATGAACTCTACTTGAATCTGAAAGATACATCGTCCCTGTCATATTCCAAGGGAGATTACGTGGTTGTAACCGGAACAGTCGGCTCTTCTCTGGCTGGAACGCTTGATTTAGACGACTGTATGGTGGAGGCCGTTGGTGAGGAAGCAAAAAAGAAAGCTCTGGAACTTAACAAAACTACTTCAGATATTTCAATCACCTCGACAGACTTACTAAAGGCCTATGAAAAAAATGGACTTGATGC
>DBFXIC010000338.1:0-4470 GCA_048455095.1 Anaeromassilibacillus sp. | reverse complement strand
CTTATGAATATGTCGCAAGCAAGAGTATCTCCATAGAGCGGTCCGGTTTTTTCAAATTCCCGGCACAGAGGTTCCCGCAAACGCCCGGTATAGTTCCAATATTCCCTGGGCAACTGCCCCAGCCCTTTCCTCGGGGAAGGCGCTGTTTCATGGTTTTATGCAAGAGAGGAGTTTCGTTTATGAAAAAGGCACGCCCCTACCGTGGCAAGAGTTTTTATAAATTGATGGCCGCCTTTTTTGCGGTGACGCTGCTTTGCAGCATGTTGATGCTGGGACAGTATTTGAACAGCGCCCGAAATGAACGGGCTGAAATCGAAGATTCCTACCAGTCTATGGCGGAAAAAAGCATGAACAATACTATGAACACCTTGTCACACTACGAGGAAAGCAGCGTGTTGATCTCCCGGTTGGAGGGCATTCAGGCCCTGGCAGAGGCGGACGAGATCCCTTTGGATTCGCCGGAAGCGGCGGAATTTATCGATTCCTATTTGAACACCATCCGTTTGAACATGCCCATCACAGAGCAGCCCATGTTTTTGTATTTTACAAAGAGCGGACGGACATTCAGCAGGGCGGCGTCCTACGACCCTTTGGAAGAGGGGATTGTGACCGGTCTGTTCGGCATGAATATCGAAACCTGGGAACGGCTCATCCAAACCGGGGAGAAGGGCGTTTGTACCATCATTCACGACCCCAACATGGATTTTGCCCGTTTTATGTATATCCGGCAGGTTTATCCCGGCGTCATCTGGATGATCGGCATGGAGGACGGCCAGATCTCTGAAGACCTGAGCTACTATTATCTGCCGGACGGTGCGCAGACCATCTTTATTACAGAAAACGACCAGACCATCTCTTCCGATTTATATGGAAACGATACCACGCTTCCGCTCACCTTCAAGCAGGTGTCCTCCTGGCCCGACTACAGCACGCAGACCTGGAACGGACAACCCTATTTTGTCTACCATCAGGACTTTACCAATGGGACGCTTCAACAGGTAATCGTGATCCCGGACATGAGTGGCCAGGACTCGATGTCCATGACATTGGGCGCGGTTTTCATCACGCTGGCTGTCTCTCTCCTCGTCGGCGGCCTGCTTTCCTATCTGTTTTCTACCACCCTGTACCGCCCGGTGGAGAAAATGGTGGACGCGCTGCCGGTGGAAACCGGGCACAGGGATCGCAGCGAATTCCAGATGGTGGCCAACACCGTACAAAATCTGCTGGAAAAAGCACAGACCTATGAAAACCAGCTCAGTTCCCAGGGCGACCTGCTCGCGGTCAGCCTTGTGACGCGGTTGCTTAAGGGGGAAATCGGCATGACGCCCGATATCTCTGAAGCGATTCGCCAGGGCGGATTCCCAGTCGCCTGCGAGCGGTACCTGATCTTTGTCCTGTCGATCGACGAGGACGAAGACGCTGAGATCCCCCACATGCCGCAGGAAGAAGCGGGAAGCCTTCTAAAAGAAATGTGCCGGTCATTCTTCCTGAACAGCGGGTTCTCCGCATATATTGTACTCGACAACGGGTTCTATATCGGCATCGTGGACCTGGACGGCGGCGCGGTGGAGGATGTGGAAGCATGTGCGGAAAAAATTCAGAATTTTACGGTTTCTGAGCTGCAAACACAGGTTTCCGTGGCGCTGAGCGACGAGCATACGGAGCTGGGCGAACTGCGCGAAGCATACCAGGAGGCCATGCAGGTGGTGGAATACCATCTGCTGACCGGTGAATTCGGCAAGGTAGGCGCATACAACCGGCTTTCTGGGCTGATTGCAGGCGGGACGGGAAGCCGCGAATTCCTGGCAAAGGTGAATAAGCTTTCGAATTCTATCCAGTCGGGCAATTATGCGCAAGCAATCGCGCTTTTAAAGGAAATTGAGGACGTTTACACGCGCCATCCGTCGCCGCTGCCGCAGGCACAGCTGCAAATCTCCTATCTGACGGATTCGATCCTGTTGTCGCTGCTCGACGGCGGCACAGACCCGGAGCTTTTAAAAGGATTGCACTGTTCTGACACGCTGCGGCAGGCGCGCGGCATAGATTCCCTCTGCCGCAGGACCCGCAACATCCTGGAACATCTGGAAGCGATGAAGGAGCCGAACCGGCCCCAGGAAAAGCGGATTGAACAGATCACCCAGTACATAGAAGAAAATTATCAGGACATCAACCTGTCCGCGGGAGCGGTCGCGGAGCATTTCCACATGAGCCTGCCCGTGCTGTCCAACCTGTTCAAGCAGGAGTTAAACGTCGGATTCCTGGATTATCTGCACAAGTACCGCATCGAACGCGCAAAGGACCTGATCATCAACACCGATCACACCATCGGGGACATTTCCTCCATGGTCGGCTATGCGAATTCCATCACCATGAACCGCGCCTTCAAACGCTACGAAGGCGTCACTCCCGGCTGGTACCGCCAGTCAAACTGAGCAAACTGAGTTTGCATGCACGGCCGGCGCGGGGCTTATCTGCAAGAAACAAGTTGAGCGTTCGCCGGACAGAAACAGCAAACTCCCGAAAGGCTATTTAGGGCTTCCTTCGGGGTGTGGTATGCATGTTTCCAGAGAAATGCTGTAGATAGTTGCCCCGCCGGGGATGGTTTCACAAAACACAGCGAAAACAAAATTTTTGGTGCTGTCACCGAAAAGCGCCGCAGGCGAGGGCGGCACTGCGTGTCCGCCAAAGACATGATGTATCCGTTATGTGTCAATGGATACGAAAAGAAAAATTGGTAATCATAGTGTAATGCAAAACCGGCGGCCTGTCCCGCGAATTGGGACGAACCCGCCGGATGATTTTGCTTTTTAAGCATCTTGCTGATAAAGCCAATTTCCATGGAAATTGGATCATCTCATATTTATTCCATATCGAAAGGATCTGATCGCATGCCGTCCTTTAACGAACTGTACGACCGTCTTGTGCGCGCATCCGTGCAGGACAAAACAGAAGAGGAGCTGGAAAAACTCCGCCGCGAGGACTTTGACGAGCATCACCTCGACTGCCTGCTCAACCCCGAAAAATATCCGACGGTCTGGCGGGTGGGCGATTGCGATTGTTCACAGGAAGAGGCCGCCAACTGCGCCGGGAAATGCCTGTTCGACGCGTTGTACACCGATGAACACGGAAATGTTGCGGTCAACAACAAAATGTGCGTGGGCTGCGGCGCCTGCGTGGAAAACTGCAAGGCCAAACATCTGGTGGAAAGCAAAGATATTCTGCCCACGCTGTCCATGATTCACCACAGCGGCGCGCCGGTCTATGCAATTGTGGCCCCCGCGGTCATCAGCCAGTTTACCGAAGAGGTCACGCCCGGCAAACTGCGCACCGCATTCAAAGCCCTGGGCTTTGCGGGAATGGTTGAGGTTGCGCTCTTCGCGGATATCCTTACATTAAAAGAAGGGTTGGAATTCGACGCCAATATTTTGACTGACCAGGACTACCAGCTCACCAGCTGCTGTTGCCCGATGTGGATCGCCATGCTGCGCCGCGTGTACAAGGAATTGATGCCGCACGTGCCCGCCGCCGTTTCCCCCATGATCGCCTGCGGCCGCGTCATCAAACGGCTGGAACCCGGTGCAAAAGTGGTGTTTATCGGGCCGTGCCTCGCCAAAAAGGCCGAGGCGCGCGAGCCGGACATTGCGGATGCGGTGGACTATGTGCTCACCTTTCAGGAAGTCCGCGATATTTTCGACTTCGCGGATATCCATCCCGAAAAGATGGCCGAGGACAACCGCGACCATTCTTCCATGGGCGGGCGCATTTATGCACGCACCGGCGGCGTCAGCAAAGCGGTTCAGGATTGCGTAAAGCGCCTGAATCCCGACCGAAAGATCAAAGTACATGCCGTACAGGCCAATGGCGTCCCCGCATGTAAGCAGCTTTTGAACGACCTCAAGGAGGGAAAGCTGGACGCCAACTTTCTGGAGGGAATGGGCTGCGTCGGCGGCTGTGTGGGCGGCCCCCGCGCGCTGATCGACCGGGATGTTGCCCGTAAAAATGTCAACCGGTATGGGGAAGAGGCCGCTGCGCCCACGCCCATCGACAATCCCTATGTCATCGACCTGTTGCATCGCCTGGGCTTCCCCACGGTTGAAAGCCTGCTGGAAAACGACGACCTTTTTACACGCAAATTTTAAAAACAACCCGTGGGTCTTTTCTATCCATTAGATGCAACGTATCGGCATTTTTTTCGATGTATTTTTGGATTTACAAAACAGCGCGGCGCCCGTCAAAAAGATGGGCGCCGCGCTGTTTCATCCTTTATTCATTTTCTTACACTGCATTCATACATGTCCCCCTAGAAAACGCACTCCTTCCCATACACAATCGCACCTGCGAATAAAACACATTTTTACATGGCCCGTTCATCGTAAGAATCAAGCTTTAGGACGGCCTGTGAATTAATCATCCACCGCAAAATTTTCAAAGGACGCTGCCGCAAAAGAATATCTACAGAATACCTTAAAC
>DBFXIC010000337.1:0-4551 GCA_048455095.1 Anaeromassilibacillus sp. | reverse complement strand
CTTAATATGGGCGGCGGCTTTTCCATCCGGGGATTGACCTTTGTGGTGGCCGGCTTCGGTATGTCGGCAATTTTACAAAATGCCTACTGGCTGATCTGGGGCGCGGTTTCCAAGAGCTACGACGCCAACTTCGGAGACCCGGTACAGCTTGGAAGCGTATCCGTCCAACCGGTTTATCTGGTGGTTATCGTGGTTGCGCTGATTGTTATGGCGCTGCTGCATCTGATGTTCAAAAAGACAAAAATTGGACTTGCAATGAAAGCTGTCTCCTATAACAAACCGATTTCGGCTCTGATGGGCGTCAATACCCGCTTTATCGTCTCCTTTGCGTTTGGTCTGGCGGCGTTTTTAAGCTCGGTTTCCGGTATTCTCAGCGCCCAGATTATTTTTGTCCGCTATAACATGTCTGCGACCATGCTGCTCAAAGCCTTCAGCGCAGCGGTCATCGGCGGGCTGGGAAATGTATACGGCGCAATGCTCGGCGGCCTGATTGTAGGCGTTGTGGAAACTTTCGGCAGCCACTTCATTGGGTCCGCCTACAAAGATGTCATCAGCTTTGTCATCATGATCCTGATGCTGATGCTGCGTCCCGGCGGCCTTTTTTCTACCAAGACAAAACAGAAGGCTTAAAGGGGGTGTCGGTATGAAATGGAACATAAACAAATTACCGGCTCGGACAAAGGACTGGATTTTAACCGGCATGTTCGCAATGATTATCTGCTTGCTGCCGCTCATCTTCTCCTCTGACTACGTCATCCATATCGGCTGTATGATCGGCATCAACATCCTGTTGGCGCTTGGGATGCACTTTGTAACTGGTCTGGCCGGACAAATCAACATGGGCCAATATGGATTTTACTGCATAGGCGCCTATGCGGGTGCTCTGCTGACCACCAAGGGAGGTCTTGGATTCGTCCCATCCCTGATTGTCACTATCGCTATTTCGGCAGCTTTCGGTATGCTTGTCGGCATCCCAGCACTCAAGGTGGAAGGGCCATATTTGTCCCTTTGCACCATCGGATTCGCCGAATCCGTCCGCCTGATCATCAACAGCGCCGGATGGTCGAATAAGTCCAACGGGATCATGCGCATCCCCAAACTGGAGATTTTCGGCTGGACGATGCAGACCAAAACTATGAGTTACTTCTTTATCTTTGTATTTGTCCTGATAGGATTAATCATTGTTACCAATTTTGTCAATTCCAATTACGGACGCCGGTTTTCCGCCATTAAGGACGATCCCCTTGCAGCGTCTGTCATGGGTGTGAATGTACGCAAGGTCAAAATCATGGCCTTTGTGCTGTGTGCAATCTTCGCCGGCGTGGCCGGCTGCCTGTATGCAAACTATGCTGGATACATCCATCCCACTACCTTTGTGCAGGCGTTGCAAACAAACTTTCTTCTGATGATTGTACTGGGCGGCCTGGGCAGCACTTGGGGTTCCGTTCTCGGCGCAACACTGATCACCGTGGTCTATGAATACACCCGCGTCTATGCGGAGTATCAGAAAATCGCCTTTGGCGTGGTGATGATCCTGACAGTCCTGTTTCTCCAGCGTGGAATTGTCGGCACCATCCGGTATCATAAGCAGCAGAAGATGATCCGCGACCAGCACGCCGGTGGAAAAAATGATGGTAAGGAGGCCGCAGTCTGATGCTGACAATCGAAAACCTGACGATGAAATTCGGCGGTGTGACCGCGTTGGACAATATCAGTATGCATGTCGCCCCTGGAACCATTCATGGAATCATCGGGCCCAACGGTTCCGGCAAAACGACGCTTTTTAACTGTGTCAGCGGAATCTACAAACCAACATCAGGAAAAATCATTTTTAATGGGAATCAGGATATCACAGGCATGGAGCCGCATAAGGTAACCAAAAGCGGAATCGCCAGAACGTTCCAAATGCTGCGGATTTTTCCAAGCCTGTCCGTGTTGGACAACCTGATCCTGGCGCAGGCGTTGTTTGAAAAAAGCACCATGCTTGACGCCATGCTCTGCACCCCTCGCTGCAAAAGCGAGCTGAAATCCATGGAGGGGCGTGCCTTTGAAATGCTCAAGACCATTGGTCTGGAGAAAAAGGCGTACAATTCAGCGGAAGGCATCTCCATCGGACAACGGCGGATGCTCCAGCTCGGCATCGGCGCCATCAACAATCCAAAGCTTCTGCTGCTGGATGAATGCGCCGCCGGCCTGGACCCGTTGAATGTGGATAAGCTGATCAGCCTGGTGCACTACTTTAAGGACGAATTACATATCACAGTGCTGATGATCGAGCACATTATGGACGTAGTGATGAATGTCTGCGAGCAATTGACCGTCTTTGACTACGGCGAAAGGATATTTGTGGGCAAGCCTGCCGAGGCACAGAACCATCCACGTGTCATTGAGGCGTATCTCGGTACGCAGGATGAAGGAGGAATGTGATATGGCGCAGGATATTATGCTGCACGTGAAGAATATCACCGCCGGCTATGGGAAGCTGCAGATTCTCAACGGGATGACGCTGCAGGTCAGGCGCGGTTCTATCACCGCGATTCTCGGCGGCAACGGCTGCGGCAAAAGCACAACGCTCAAGGCTATTACAGGAATGCTCAAAGTGACAAGCGGCGAAATCACCTTTGAAGGAGAATCCCTTGTGGGCATTCGTCCTCAATCTGTCGTCCGCAAAGGAATCGTTTACGTTACCCAAGGCAAAGATGTATTCCCCTCCATGACAGTGGAAGAAAACTTGCTTTTGGGCGCATATTCCATTAAATCCCGGCAGGTCATCCGGGATAATATCGAGATGGTGCTCGAGTCCATGCCCCGCCTGAAGGATCGCTTCAAAAGCCCTTCCGGCGTCCTCTCCGGCGGAGAGCAGCAAATGCTGAGCATCGGGCGCGGTTTGATGTCCAACCCAAAGCTGCTGATTCTGGACGAGCCGTCGGCGGCCCTGTCCCCGAAGATTGCAGACGAAATTTATGCATATACACAGAACATCCACCGTTCCGGTGTAACGATCCTGCTGGTGGAACAAAACGTCCGTGCGGCCTTGCGGATCTCCGAATATGCTTATATCCTCTCCGAAGGCCATGTAATTTTCGAAGATAAGACCGAAAATCTGCGTAAACATCCTGATATCAAGTCATTCTATCTTGGCAATCTGCCAACAAAATAATCCCCACATTAGAATAAAGGAGCGTTCAGTTATGTTTGAAAATCATTTGAAAGAAAAAATGGCAAAGGGACCTGTTTATGGCATGACCATTTATACCGGCTCTCCGGCAGTCATCGAAGCGGCCGGTCAGTTTGGATTGGATTTTGTCTTCATCGACGCGGAGCATACAGGCTTCGAAGTCGGCACCCTCAAAGAATGCATCATGGCCGCGCGGCTCAAGGCAATTTCCCCACTGGTCCGCGTCAGCCGCCCCGACGAAATCCAGATCCGCAAAGCTTTGGAGCTTGGCGCGGAAGGCGTCATTATCCCGCATGTACGCAATCGGGCCGATGCCGAAATCTGTGTGCGCGGCGCGAAATTCCCGCAGAAAGATCAGCCCTTGTGGAGGCGCGGCTACGATTCCAATGTCCGGTCCGCGTGCTACTCCGGCGCAGGCTTTAATGCCGTGGAGTATATCAAACACAGCAATGAAACCGAATTGGTCATCCCCATGGCCGAGGATTTCGAATTTATGGACAACATTGAGGAAATCATGAGCGTCCCCGGCATAGATGCCATCAATTATGGTCCCGCCGACTACGCAATGTCACTTTGCATCCCCAAATTCTATGATGTCAATGAGCCGAACGTCAAAGCTTCCATGGATGCCATCGCAAAATATACAGGCAGGCTTGGCATGGGGCTGATGGCTCCGGCCATCCCGCCCGTCGCGGAGAATGTGCGTACACTGCTTGATCGCGGCGTCAACATGATCATTATGGGCAATGATATGATGTGCATCAATACCTCTTTAAAAAGTATTATGGAGGAAAAAGGCAAGCTCTGATTAAAACATGATATGATTCAGAGTTGTATGTGGAAAGGGAACGTTAACAATGAATGATGAGCTGTTCAGCGTAGAAAATAAAATTTGTATTGTAACTGGCGGTATGGGGCAAATCGGTAAAAACTTTGTCGAGGAGCTTTACAACCGCAAAGCCAAAGTGGCTGTCTGGGCCAGAAATGTAGCGCCGGAGCGAATCGAAGCCATTTTCCCCGCTTCGAAATATGATTATGCCAACTTAAAATTCTACCAGGTTGACATCAATGACAAATCGACAATGGACAAAGCGTTGGATGAAATGCAGGCCGTCTGGGGAGACGCACCGGATGTTCTGGTCAATAATGCAGGCATTGATACGCAGCCCAGCGCCCCTCCGGAGGTGTCCGGTCCTTTTGAGGATTTTCCCGAGGAGGTGTTTCGGGAGGTTGTCAATACCAATCTGGTGGGAACGTTTCTCGCCTGCCAGAGCGTTGGAAAACGGATGACAATCGCCGGCAAAGGCGGTTCCATCATCAATGTCGGTTCTATTTATGGAATGCTCTCCCCCATTCAGGACATCTACGCCTAC
>DBFXIC010000336.1:0-5241 GCA_048455095.1 Anaeromassilibacillus sp. | reverse complement strand
AGATGCCGGCCATGACGCCTCGTGAAGAGTTCGCCGAAGCCTTGCGGAATTTGGGATGTATCGTTGACGGAGAGCATCCGCACATGGATGGCCAGCCGCATCGCATCATGACGGAAGGCGACCGGGAAGGCGCACAGTCCGGTTTTTACGTTGGGCACATGGATGGCCGGCCAGCGGGCTACATTAAGAACAACCGGACGGGGGAGGAATTACGTTGGAAGTCGCAGGGAGCTTTTTTGAATAACCAAGATCGTGCTGCGTTCCTAGCGGAATGTGAGAAAAAGAAGGCAGAGCGTATAGCTGCGCAGATTCTTGAGCATGAGAAAACGGCCCAGCGTGTAGCCGGACAGCTTTCACGCATGAAGCAAAACGTCTCCACGTCCTATCTGGAGAAGAAGGGGATGAGCCCGAGGAACGGCGTTTTCCTCGGAGAGGATGGGAAGACGACGTGTATCCCGGCATTTGATGTGGATGGGAAGCTCTGGACCATGCAGTACATCCAAGAAGATGGAACGAAACGTTTTGCGAAGAATAGTCGTAAAGAGGGGTGTTTTGCATTAGTTGGCGGGGGTATGGATGCACTGCGCAATGCTCCGGCCATCATTATTGCGGAGGGCTACGCGACGGCTGGAAGTATTTCCGATGGCATTGCTGCCCCCGTCGTTGCCGCGTTCGATTCGGGGAATCTGACAGCTGTTGCCAAGGCGTTACATGACAAGTATCCAGACAAAGCAGTAATCATTGCTGGTGATGATGACCAACATCTTCTTGAGCATCCGAAAATACGCAAAAATGTAGGACGGGAAAAGGCTGAAAGGGTAGCCGAGGCTGTGGGCGGTAAGGCCATCTTCCCCATCTTCGCGCCAGGAGAGCAGGAAAAAGATAAGGCAGCGTTTACGGATTTTAATGATTTGGCGGTGAAAAGTCGATTCGGTATGGCTGCGGTTGCGCGGCAGCTCAAGCCAGCGATAGAGAAGGCGATCACGGAAAAGGTCAAGGAATTGGAGCGTAATAAACAGCAGGAGCGGTCCCGCTCCGAAGGGATGGAACGATGATGGAAGACAAACAGACTGGAGTGACGCAGAAAGAGGCGGAAGTATGGATCAAGGAATGTTATCAGCGTCCTGACGATGAAACGGCGGCGCGGGAAGCCCTAGACGAAAAATGCCAGGAAATGAATGTCCCTGGGCACATAGTGGAGTTTGATCCGGAGGAAGCCAGATTGTGCGGGGCGTTTCTGGAAGATGCGTTAGATGAAGAAACTGCCTTAGCAGCCACGCAAGACAGAGTTGTATAGACATAAAAGGGGGATGTATAATCCCCCTTATTTTAGCGTTTCCGAAGCATAACATACGGGTTAGACAGAAAATCCACGTGACATTTTTTTTTCGATAAATTGATCCAGAGTGTGTTTATGCGCCTTACCGATGAGTCCAGTTCGATTCAAGATGATGTGCAGAAATTTTTTCCAGTCTTGGTATCGAAAATTGGCAGTACCGTAATTTCCTATGAGTACGATCTGTTCCATGCGGCAGTCTTGGGGGAGAGAGTCTGGTTTATGCCGGGAAGCGGCAACGTAGACAGGAAGCCTGTTTTGATACTGCAAACGGAATAGATAACCGGATGGAATAGTTATTTTCTGTAGGTTCAAATTAAATCTAGTGGCGAATCCGGTGAACAAAACAGCTAGGATTTCCATTTTTTCTTTCTCGGTAATCCCCTTTGTCTCATTGGGAGAGGTACGGTGAACGATTTTATTTCGGATATTCTCTAGAGTATTTTGAAAATTTTTATTTTGTTTTTTATCTTTTACTTCTATTTCACCAATAATTTTTGCACCAAGTGATTTTATTTCAATACAGCGAGTCGCATTTCCTATTAATGGAATGACCTTATGCCATTCATCAAGTTTATACAAAGATCCATTGTGATTGCCGATACAAATGAGGTTTTGTATATTTTGGGGATTTATATGTGGATGGTCAGATATTCTGATTCGCAAGGAAACAGTTCCATCCTTGCGAAACAATTTGAAATAAATACTTTTACTCACTTGGGACGTTTGAACGTCTGTCCTGGAATATTTAACGCTAAGGCGGTGCAATGTTTCTTCTAATTCTATGGCGGTAGATTGCAGAGTTTTTTGTTTCATTATATGGGTTTTGAAATAGTATTATTGTAATAAAATATAGTGTGTTGCAATTTCCTTTTGAAAACCTTCAGGTAAAAGAGCTCAATCCACGCTGCCCGGTGCAGCCCGTTTCAGGAGGGCAAATGAGGCATCCAAAGTTTGGATACAGCGTTTGAAGTGTGCCGTCTGCAACATGCGCCCTCCTCAATATCCCTGTTTCGTGAGCCAGTCGTCTAGTGCTTCCCGCACTATATCCACTTCCTTCCGGCGTTCATCGAAAGCATACTTTCGGAGGCGTTCCGACAATGACCGCGATATGTTGTACATTTTTCTCTGGTCATTTTTCTCTGGCAGAGATTCTTGTATTTCTGTATTTATAGTGTTCTGTATTTTTGTATCACTAGAAGTCTGTATTTCTGTAGCATTGGGTTCCGTCCTGGTGAACAGCCCGCTGGGGCTCCCTTTCTTTACTTGGTTCTTCCCTCTATCCCCGAGTCCCATAGCATCCCTCCGTCCTTTCCAGAAATTCGGCGGCAAAGGCCGCATAATCTTTTGCGCCGTAACTGCCTCGCTTGTAGCTGAACACATCCTGCCCATTACTGGGGGCTTCCGCAAGGCTCACATTATCACGAATGCGGGTCGAGAACAGCGCGTCTCCCCATTCGTCCGCGAGGGCAGCGGCCACATCTTTGTTGAGTGTCTTTCGGGCATCAAAAAACGTCAAGACGAGCCCGAGGATCGCCAGAGCGGGATTGAGATCTCGGACAAGCTCTGCCGTCTGCCTGATGAGCGCGAGTCCCGCCAGAGCGTAATATTCGACTTGTACCGGGACGAGCAATCCGTTCGCCGCATTAAGGGCGTTGACGGTCAAAAGCCCAAGAGAAGGTGGGCAGTCAATCAGCACATAGTCGTATTCGCCCGCAACAGAGGCGAGAGCCTTCTTCAACAGATTTTCCCGCCCCATTCGTCCCGCAAACGCCAGTTCCGCTTCTGCAAGGCGGATGTTGGCTGGAAGAATATCCAATCCCTCTTCCAGCGTGCTCTTCGCTTTGGCGATGGAGGCGCTTCCTGCGAGAACATCAAAAACGGTTTGTTCCAGTGTTTGCGGCTCAAGACCACAGGCGTCGCTCAGATTCCCCTGAGCGTCCAAATCGAGCAACAATACTCGTTTTTTTGCATTTCTGGCAAGCTGAACACCCAGATTATGCGTCGTCGTTGTCTTGCCTACGCCGCCTTTTTGATTGGCTATTGCGCAGATATACATGCTTGTTCTCCTTGTAAATATGTATTTATACTATTGCATGTATACGTGATATTGTAAATACATATTTACATAAATCAGGATAGAGCATAAGACGCGAAGCGTCTTATAAAGGATTCCGCTGTGCGGAATCCTTCAGCAGCTCACCGTCCCCGGGTTGGCCATGTCCAGCTGGCAGGCCTTCAGCAGCTCACCGTCCCCATCAAAAGAGGAAGAGGGTGCGCCGGAGGCGCATCTTCCGCGCCGTCGCTCGCTACACTCTCTCCGTCACGGAAGCAGGCCCTTTATTTCCAGATTTCTTTTTTGGCGTTGACACGCCTTTGAGCAGTTCCCCCCGAGGGCTTCTTTCACTTGGTGAAAGCCCTCGGGGGGAACTGCATAAAGGCAGGTTTCAACTCCAGGGAAAAACTCGCAACGTCCAAGGAGGACACGATGGAAAATCTGGAAATGGAAATCATCACAGCGACGAAGGTAGCCGACGAAGACCGGCTGAACTTCTGGCTTCGGCATGTAGGAATGGCGAAGATGCTTGCCTTTGAGCGGCATGTCTACTGTTGGATGCGGAGACTTTGTCCGCATTATGACGGAGGATACTGGAATTTTTATGATTTGAGCAACGGCGGCTTTTATATAGCTCCCGCAGATGAAAAGAAGATGTGGCTCACATGGCCTGGAAATTATTTTAACGATGAAATGTCGGCAGATGCCGCCGGAATAGTCGTTACTCTCTATGCGCTTAACGATTTTGCCGAACAGATCAGCCCTGCTTTTGGAGAAAAGCATCGGCAGCTCTATGACTACATCGAGTCACATCCTGAAGCCCAGGCGATCTACGCGGCCATAGACTAATAAAAAGTCCTCTGCCGGAAGCCACCGGCAGAGGACATGAAAGGAATTCATGAGATGAACATCAAGAAATCCGATGAGAGACGATACGCGCAAGACGAGGGTTCCGTCAAATCCTATACGTTTTCGCTGCCCGGAGAATCCGAACCGCGCAGATGTACCTTTCAAGAAATGATGCGGATCATCAAGGAGCGTTGTCCGAACGGTAAGATGAAGGAGATCTTACTCGCCTAACCTGTTAGCCAGGGGCATCCCATTGGGGTGCCCCGTCATGGAGGTTGTCATGCGTGCTGTCATTTCGGGGCTGAGTACGGTCATGTTGTTTCTCGGCGCGGTATTCTGGCTTGGCGACGAATGGAGGTGGCTTATGGATTTCCTCCTTCAGCTTTTTCTGTTCTGTCTGTTGGGAAAGTTCATACTTGTGCCCGCGTTCTTTTTGGCTACGGCATTCAGGTCCGCACGGATTCTGTGTTTTGGCATTGCGCTTATGATCAGCGTCTTTATCCGCTGGATTGCCATACTGATTTTCGATTTCAGAGTGGATAAGGTGTTTCCTGTCGTTGAGTGCTGGCACGGTATTCCGTACACAATACTTTGCGCCTGGCTCGTCTATCTCGCGCTTTCGCGGACGTCGTTCATGGATGGGGTTGCGGACGGCTTTCGGAGCTAGAGCGAAAAAATCCGGCATTCCCTCGATGGCCCTGACTTTTTGTGCCCAATCGACATGCTCATAGACTTCGAGGATCATCCTGGCGTTTTCATGTCCCATGATCTCTGCGCTAGTCTTGATGTCGGCTCCAGACCGGATGGAGTAGGTTGCGTAGGCGTGGCGCAGATCATATGGCCGGATAGCCCTGATGCCTGACTTCTGGAGTGCAGTTTTCCATGCGGCGGCTATTTTCCGGACCGGCTTTCCCGACCAGTTGATGACATATGGACAGTCCGCGTCTTGGTGTTGCCAGCGGGCGAGAGTGGGGATCAGATCCTTACGAATGGGAATGTC
>DBFXIC010000335.1:0-2778 GCA_048455095.1 Anaeromassilibacillus sp. | reverse complement strand
GATGTAAATATCCTGATAGCCCGGCAGAGAATAGATTTTGCCGTCCGGCGTGGTGCAATATGCCAAGCCAATGGGATATTCTTCCACCCACTTGCACAGATTGGGCATGATTTCCGGCGTAATATAGGGCGTCAAATCCAGCAACAGCCCATCGCTCATGCCATAGCGAACCAATTCCGACGTAGTCAGCGTGACGCCGCCCATGATGAGATCCGGCAGATCGCCGGAGGCGAACATCAGGCTCTTGCGCTCTTCCGCGGCGCTGGTGAGAATCTGGTCTACCTCAAAATCAATACCCGTAACCTGTTCGGACCACACCCAGAACCAGGTGTCTTCCGGATCCTTGCCGTACTTCTCGCTGCGGCGATGCGCCACCGTAATCGTCATGGATTCCCCATCCTTCACCAGAGGGAATTGGGAATAGTCCGTGTGATCGTTGTACGCGGCCAGCGCGCTGACGCTGGACAGGCACAACACAACCGCCAGGAGGATACCAAGGAATTTACGCATGTTTCTTCTCCTTTCTTTTGGGGGAAATTTCGGAAACGGCCGGGGATGTTCCCGCCGTTTAGCCCTTGATTGCGCCGATCAGCATGCCCTTGACAAAGTGTTTTTGCACAAAGGGATACGCCACCAGCAGCGGCAAAGAAGCGACGATGATAAGCGCATACTTCATTGCTTCCGCCATATAGGAAAGTCTTGCCGCCTGCTTCACGGCGTTGGCGTCCATGGAAGAAGTATCCAGGTTTTCCAGCGCCGTTGCGCTATGGAGCAAAATCGAACGAAGCACCATCTGCAGCGGCAGATAATCGTTTTTGGTCACATACACCAACGCGTTGAAGTAATCATTCCAGCGCGCCACCGCAAAAAACAGCGTCATTACGGCCACAATGGGCATTACCAGCGGCATCGCAATGGACACAAAGGTTTTGATTTCGCTGGCTCCGTCGATTCGCGCGGATTCATATAATTCCTCCGGCACGTTGGACTGGAAATACACCCTGGTTACGATCATGTTGTATACGCTGGACGCCCCGATGAAAATCAGCGAATACCAACGGTTAACCAACTGCATGGATTTGATCACCAGATACGTAGGAATCAAGCCGCCGCTGAAATACATGGGAATCAGAAAATAGATGTTCAGCAAGCTGCGGCCAGGCAGCGATTTTTTGCTCAGGGCATACGCGCTGGGAATCGTGAGAAACAAGCTGAACAGAGTTCCCGTTATGGTGTAAAAAATCGTGTTTCGATATCCAATCCAGATGCGCGGTTCATCAAAAACATTCTTATATGCATCCAGTGAAAAGCCCTTGGGATACAAGAAAACATTTCCCTGAACCACTTCAAACGGATCGGAAATAGAAGCGATCAGCACAAAATACAGCGGATAAATCGTTACCAGCAGCAAAAGCGCCATGATGATCACGTTTACCGTGTCAAATACCTTGTCCGCGCCAGTTCGGCGAATGGTGGATGGTTTCATGTCGTTTTCTTTCCTCCTACCACAGCGATATTTCGGATACGCGTCGGGAAACGGTATTCACAATGGTCAACATAACCACATTTACCACCGTATTGAACAATCCAATGGCGGTAGTATAGCTGTACTGACCTCCCAGCAAGCCCAATTCATAGTTGTACGTTGAGATGGTTTGGGACGTATCCAGGTTCAACGCGTTTTGCAGCAGATACACTTTTTCAAACCCAACGGACAAAATCGTTCCGCAATTCATAATCAGCATTATGACCACGGTTGGCAGGATGCAGGGAATATTCACATGCAGGATGATCTGCATGCGGTTTGCGCCATCCAGGTAAGCCGCTTCATGCAACTCCGGAGATACGGCCGACAAAGTCGCAAGGTAAATAATGGTGCCCCATCCCAGGTTTTGCCATACGCCGCTCCACACATAAATATGGGGGAAATATGCCGCTGTTCCCAGGAAATCAACGCGCTTTCCACCCAACGCAGCAATGACGTTGTTGATCAGGCCGCTGCTTTGGTTCATAAACAGGGTGATCATGGAGCAAATAACCACGGTGGAAATAAAATGCGGCGCATACGTTACCATTTGCACTACCTTTTTATAGCTAACGCTGCGCAATTCATTGATCAGCAACGCTGCGATAATGGACAGCGGAAATGTCGCCAGAGAATAGAGCGAAAGCACCAGGGTGTTGCGAATAATCTTCCAGCAATTGGGATAATTGAAGAATTTGATAAAATACTTTAATCCCACCCACTGACTGCCCCAAATTCCTTTGGAGGCGCGGTAATCCCGAAAGGCGATTTGCAACCCCACCATGGGCAGATAGTTGAACAAAAAAATATAGATCACCGCAGGCGCCACAAGAAGATAAATTTGCCAATGATCCAACATTCTGCGCCCCAAAGATTTTGGCTGCAGGCAGCGTGCAGGATCGGAAGCTGCTTTCTGCATAAGTTGCTCATCCCTTCCATCGTGATATGTTAAATATAAGTGATTGGATTTATCGTATCATTTCTGTTCCGAAAAGTAAATACGCAATTCGGGACTCTCAATAACAAATTCGGGACATTCCAGACAAACATTCCAAAAAAGAGCATGTTATCTTGCCTTCTGTCCCAAAATGAGTATTCCTTGCGGGCTGTTTTTCCTTTATAATAGTAGGCAGAAAATGCACATCAAAAGGAGATGTAGTGTGATGCATTTACAAATTGGAGCAGAGAATTTTACCATTTTGGCAGGCTCAACGCGAGACGGCGTGTTCTTTCCCAACGAAAGCGGAGAGGTG